>NZ_JAVLBO010000059.1:0-1930 GCF_031581085.1 Pontimonas sp. | reverse complement strand
AATCCTCCGCTGTGGCCTCGTACTCAAGCTTGTCTTCCGAATTGAGACGGAAAATTGTGGGCGCCTCGAACACGCACTGCCCATAGTTTTGGCATTTGACCATGTCGACGTTGATTTTGATCATTGTGTTTCCTCCACTGTCGATGGATATAGGTCCTTTGAGGGCGTGCGAATGCCACGAAACTCCCAGTCGCCCCCCATAGCAGTCGAAACCACCTCTTCACTCTCTGTCGGTTGCGCACCGACGTCTGTTCGAATGGGCGTGGGGCCTTCCACAATATGGTTGCGAAGGATGCCCAGCCCTTCGACCTCCACCTCGACCACATCTCCCGGCACTACGGGGCGAGAATTTGCCGGGGTTCCCGAGAAAAGAAGATCTCCCGGCTCCAGGGTGATTGTTCGGGCAATATCCGCCACGAGATAGTGCATATCCCACTCCATGTTGGCGGTGCTGTCTTCCTGCCTCACGTTCCCGTTGACCAAGGTGCGAATTGCTTTATTGCGAAAGTCCCAATCCGTCACTACGCCCGGGCCCACAGGGGCCAAAGTGTCCGACCCTTTCACACGCAACATCGAGCCGGCATCGGTGTCCCGAAAATCGTGCAACCCGTAGTCGTTGCCGATGGTGTACCCAGCGATGTACTCCCCTGCGTCCGCAGCAGAGATATTTCGTGCTGTCTTGCCCATGACGATGACGATTTCACCCTCATAATTCAACCACCGACAGCCTTTCGGCCTGACGACCGCGCCTTGATGCGAATTGAGCGCCGTCACAGGTTTATGAAAATAGGTCGGTGCAGCGGGCAACTTGGTGAGAAACTCATCGGTCCGGGATTGGTAATTCAGGTGCACGGCAATGATTTTTGACGGCATCACGGGAGCCAGGTGGACAGCCTCAGCCACACGAACCCGGCGACCGTCGGGAGCTACCAAATCCTCCCCGTCCCGACGTACCGTGACGGGATAGCCCTCGAGCGCGATCCTGCGGAACTCAGTCACGACTGAGAACCAAGTCTTTCGGAGCGGGAAACCCACCTTCGGGCTTATCAAACCAGACGTGCACTTGCCCGGTACCAATAGAGTTTTCGTACTCGCTGTACAGCCTCCCCTTGGCCTCAAGATTTTCTTCTCCGAGCGCACCGGCTAGAGCCAGATAGTGGAAGAAACCGGCTTCTGGCTTGTACTTCCGGAAGGTATCGAAGTCGTCCAGTATTGCCTGGTGATTTCCCTCTTTCATCCACTCCAGCACCTGGAGATCGTACTGGTAGGCCTCAGGCGTGAAAATGTGACTGGGATCGCTGGACTCGTGTTTGCGAAGATCTCTGAGTTTGTGGAAGGTGTGCGAGAGTGCCCCGGAGCCGAGGATGAGAACTCTCGAATCGGACTCCAAAATCCCTTGCCCCACTGCACGGCCGGCGCGAATAAAGTCCTCGGGTGTCGCGGTTTGGCAGACTGACAGGGAAATCCATTTTTTGTCATCGAGGCCCCGCCCAAGGTAGTGCCAAAGATTAGTCGTCGCGTAAAAAATGGGAAGGTGGGGATCAGCAATCGGCGTAATCCACGTGCCATTTTTTTCATCTTTTTCGGCGATGGCGTGCGCTAACTCAGGGTCGCCTTTGAAGGCGTAGGGAATTTGAGTCATCCCGCGCGGCAGCTCCTCGGAGGTAAATAGACCTGAGCGCTCGGCCGCCGACGTGATCACAAATTCGACCGTGGTGGCCCAGTGACTGTCAAGAACGAGTACCGTGTCATAGTCCAGAGTTTCAAATATCTCTTGTCGCAGCCGTTTCAGACCCGGCACCAGGGAGATTTCTTTACCCTCGTTGAGGTCTTTTCTCACGTCCTCCGGCAACATGATGGTGGGAACGTGAGCGAGAACTGCCGCTCCAACGACTTCTCCCATGGTCTTACTCCTTCCATCCTTCAGGTG
>NZ_JAVLBO010000058.1:0-2008 GCF_031581085.1 Pontimonas sp. | reverse complement strand
AGGCGGGACCGGGTTATCAAGCCCTTCAGCCGATTCAGTCACACCTTGGCTTGACGCAGCGGGCTCTCGTTGAGGCTGGGCTTGGGGCTGAGGTTGAGCTTGACCCTGAGTCTGAGGCTGAGGTTGGGGCTGAGGCTGCGTTTCAGCAGCAGCATCTGAGCCCGAAGGTGACTCAGGCTCTGGTTTAGGCTGAGGCTCAGACTCAGACTCAGACTCAGACTCAGACTCAGGCTCAGGCTCTGGTTCTGGTTCTGGTTCTGGTTCTGGTTCCTCTGGAGGGCTCAGCTGTGCTCCCAGAGAACTGAGGAGATTGCGCATCGTTCCCGAGCTGATTTGGCTGGAGTACCAGATGACTTCTCGCTCACCATTGACCGACAGGCCTGTGCTGTACTTACCGCCAAACCAGTCGTGAGCCTCGGCGACCCGGCAACTAAACTCTCCGAGGCCCATTCCGATGATCTGTTCGAAGTTCTTACCACCGGATGGGTCGTTGTAGAGGGTGATCGATCCGCCACCGCCATCGTGTGGGATCTGCGGAAGTTGGTTGCAGTTGTCGAGCGACGGCGTGAAGGTATCGTCGCTGTAACCCTTTGGGCGAACCACCCCGTCGACATACTCCTCGGTTTCGCTGGTGCCGCCTCGGGCCTCCAGTTCGGACAGTGGTTTTTGCAGACACATTTGGAAAGCCACGCCGTCCCAGAGGCCATCCAGAGTGGCTTGGTCCGGTTTGGCTCCGGGGCCTATCCAGCTGAGACCCGAATAGGCCGAACCGTTGAGCGACCATTGGGCGTCGGGATAATGAGTGGTGAGAACCTTGGAGTAATCAACTCCCGGCCCGTAAAGGCCCTTGTAATCGATGGACTCACACAATTCTTGTCGCGTGGGGTCGGCCGCATTGGACTCTGCGACGGCTTCTCGCTCCGCCTCTTCGGCTTCAGCTTCTTCTTCCGCGACGGTTTGCCGTTCGGAGAGCAGTTGGGCCACTTTTTCCCAGAGGGCCAGGAGTTCATCCTCGGTGGGTTTGGGCCCGGGGCCGATCCAGTTCAGGCCGCTGTAGGAATCCCCGCTCAGCGACCATTCAGCGTCGGGGTACTCTTCGGTGAGAATTGCCGCGAAGTCTGGCTCGCCCCATTCGGCAATCGCAACGTCTATTGGGTCCTCAACGGGCGCAATTTCCCGCTCCGCCTCTCGTGTCGACTCGGAGTCCACGATGGCCTGATCCGACACGGCGCGAGTGTCGGTCACCGCGTTGCCAGTTGAGGGCTCTTGCGCTGCGGCAATCGCCGCACCGATGGTTCCCCCGGTCAGAAAGAGAAAGGCGAAGAGCGGGATGAACAGCAGGGCGAGCGTTCTTTCTTTGTCCTCCCACACCACGTTCGCGCGATTAGTCAGCAGGACAAACAGAGGTTGCGAACGCAACCACGCCTTCATTTTCTGACTAATCGTCATGTTCTTTAGCGTAGCGCCCACGAAGGAGGCGCACAACGATGCGCAGCGACGCCGAGAAGGGCTCGCCCAGGCGATCCGGTGCCTCACGGAAAAGTGCCCGCATCATTGTGGCTGGCCCAGCCGGCTAATCGGGGGCCGGCGACGGGCTGTGTGTCGGGCGCCAAACGGCGCAGTAACTGGCCGGGGCCTGGGCCACCATCGCCAAAGGTGCACCGGAGCACCCTCCCGCTAAGAGCAAATAGTTAGTAAAAACCTGCGTGAAGGTATAGTAGAAACATGCGCAAATATATAGTAGAAATCTGCGTAAAAGTATAATAGAAAAGCGCGCAAACGTATAATAGAGCGGAGGGTGGTGAGAGCATGGGGCAGCAGTACGAGCGACGCATCGTCGATGACACACTCGATCAGTTAATCGCCGGCCTCCCCGCCATCGCCATCGAGGGAGCCAAAGCCGTGGGAAAAACCGCCACGGCAAGCCGTCGAGCCCAGTCGACCCTCTCCCTCGACGACCCCCACACCTATGACGCGATTAGTGCTCACCCCAGCGCAGTGGCCGAGT
>NZ_JAVLBO010000057.1:0-2075 GCF_031581085.1 Pontimonas sp. | reverse complement strand
CGGACCAATTCAATTCAGCGGCCGGCAACGCACTACCTCGTCAGAGGTTGACGACAGCTCCTCCCGGACACGAGGCTGGGTGCGGGCAGACTAGGTAACGGCCTTCCAGAAGGTGTGATTTTCATCAATGGCCTTTTCGAAGGCTTCGGTAAACAGTCCCCTTCTTCGTGCGAGTTTCCGAAGGGAAATGGCTATACCTCCCCTCCGCGCCTGCGTTCCAACCTTGATGAAAAAAACCAGCGTTTCCCACGCCCGGTGAATTCGATTAGTGGGTTTTTTACCGAGCCTGACAACCCGGCCACTTCGAGCCCGAGAGCCAGCCCCGTGGTGGTAGACCACGCCGGGCCCTTGAGGAAATCCATAAACGCCAAACCAGAGTGGGTGGTAATTCACTCTATTTCTTCGCACCAGTGGCTGCCAGGAAGTGCCGGACTCGTCAAGAGCCTTGAGTACACCCCCACCAACGTCAGTGACCGACATGCCTAACGAATTTGTCCATCGGTATCCTCGACTCCAGTCCGGTTGCAACTCACGCCACACACCCGCCTTCGCGGCGCAAAAACTGGGGTGTGGCTGAATATCTCCTAGATTCTCGAGTCGTTGAACGGCGATAAATGGATGGGCGTTGTCCAATATTTGAGAAAGCGGAACAATCGGAAAAGCGTCACTGTCGAGAAACAACAGCCAGTCCCAATCGTTGGCCCGCTCAAGAGCATGCTCGGCGAGCAAATTAAGCCCCTGCGTGTGGTTGCCCGAGTGACTCAGTGTGGACTCGGAGCTGAGAAAGAAGTCTTCGGGTATTCCGTTTACGGCAAAAACTCGGTGTTGTGGCATGTCCACATTTCGGTCCAAGTACCAACGCTGTCTCTGCACCCACTTGGGCTCCCGAAAGTGGACGCTCAGAACAAAGACCGAGGGCTCTTCGCTATTCCCCGCAAAATCACGCCGCTCGACCAGAATATTGCGCCTCTCCGTGGTGCCGGATCTGTTTATCCCGTTAGTCCTAACCTACTGGCGAACTCGATGCAACTGTGGCTCGGGCAACCGCCTGCCACTAATGCAAACGCCGGGAGCAGTGCCAGACCTTTTGGGGGCACGCGGTTCGGAGCAGAAGACCTGATAATGTTTTTTCGGTTGTCCTGCTTTGGCTCGAATCTCGGTACTGGACGCCTCGGATACAGCTGAGATAATCGGATGGGTGGGGAAAATGGCTCTTGAACCGTGGGAAGCGAGCATCCTGGGCGTTTACGATGTCGCCACACGGCCGTACACAGGCGGCTCTCGACATTGGTTCGACTTTGTGGAGCATGCACGCGACCTTGAAGGAGATTTTCTGGAGTTTGGTGTCTACCGGGGCCGGTCCTTAGTCGGAACAGCAATGCTGCTCCAGGAGAGAGGGTCAGACTCCATAGCGGTCGGTTTCGACACTTTTGCGGGCTTCCCCTCGACGTCCCCGTTTGATTTGCAGGAGCGGTTTGAACAGTTGCACGAAGAGGGGCGCATTTCTTCCGACCATTTTGAAAGGGTCGTGAAAAATCGAGCTCACCTGAGTTGGTTGGGTCGAGATTCCCACCCCTCCGCTTCTTCGACATCGGGCAACTTTTCCAACACGAGCGAGCATTATGTGCGCTCTCTACTGGAATACACAGGAACCGACTCCCAGGTTGAACTATTCGCGGGAGAGTTTGCAGAGAGTGTGGAAGAGCCGGCAAATGCGCGGCGCACTGTGGCCGGCGCGCTGATTGATTGTGACTTGTGGGGTGGCTACCAAGTGGCTCTCGATTATGTGTGGCCGCGATTGAGTCCAGGTGGAATGATATTCCTCGACGAGTACTACTCGCTCAAGTTTCCTGGGCCCCGCTTTGCGGTAGATAGCTTTTGCGAAGAGCACGGCATTCGCCCGACGCTTTTAGAAGATGAAGGCTCGTGGGAGCGGTGGGCCATTTTCAAGTAAGTTTTGCTCGCAGGGCTCACTGAGCGGGCAATAGTCTGGGATGACGTCGACGGAAAAAAGTTGTCGGTTGGCTGTATTTGTGAAACGAGGGAACACGAATGGAACATCGAGAGACTCCCAG
>NZ_JAVLBO010000056.1:0-2097 GCF_031581085.1 Pontimonas sp. | reverse complement strand
CCCCACGCCTCTTCGCTTCGAAGAGGCGTTTGAGATGTTGAAATCCACCGTTCAGGTGGCGGAAGCCCCAGCTGCAAAGGGTGCTGTTCACACTGCCGGTGGCCCGGTGTCCAGGATGCTGCCTGCTGAAGTGGACTTCG
Organism: Pontimonas sp.; assembly: GCF_031581085.1. Taxonomy (NCBI): domain Bacteria; kingdom Bacillati; phylum Actinomycetota; class Actinomycetes; order Micrococcales; family Microbacteriaceae; genus Pontimonas; species Pontimonas sp. The sequence continues at coordinate 1,957 of NZ_JAVLBO010000056.1, read as the reverse complement.
AAATTGGTGAAACGATCACCATTAAGGAAGGGTCGTTCGCGGGTCTTCCTGGCACCATTAGCGAAATCAAGCCTGAGAGCGGTAAACTTACTGCTTTGGTGTCGCTGTTTGAGCGTGAAACCCCAGTTGAGCTTGGCTTCGACCAGGTCGCCAAGCTTTAGACGTACAGCATTTCATGCGGTGTGACACCGCGTGTGATGGAACACCACAGACCACCGCAGTAAAGACACGCTTTACTGTCGGGAGCGTGTGAGGAAACTTACACACGAACAAGAAGAGGAAACAGATGGCACAGAAGAAAGTTGCTGGGCTGATTAAGCTCCAGATCCAGGCTGGCCAAGCCAACCCTGCCCCACCCGTGGGTCCGGCCCTTGGTCAACACGGCGTCAACATTATGGAGTTTTGCAAGGCCTACAACGACGCAACAGAATCCCAGCGGGGAAACGTCATTCCGGTGGAAATCACCGTCTATGAGGACCGCTCGTTCAGCTTTATTACCAAAACTCCGCCTGCGGCGGAGTTGATTAAGAAAGCTGCCGGTGTGAAGAAGGGCTCTGGAGTCCCCCACACCGACAAAGTGGCCAACATCACTCCTGCTCAGGTGCGAGAGATCGCCGAAATGAAGCAGCAGGATCTAAACGCCAACGACATTGAGGCTGCCGCCAAGATCATCGAAGGAACTGCCCGCAGTATGGGCATCACCGTCGGTTAAGTCGGCTCACCAACAACCCCACCATCTTTTTTCGCGGGAGAGCCAGCCAGGCTCGCGACACCGCACGTCGAAGTAAAGGAAGACGCACAAAAGGCACACTCCAAGCAATACAAGAAAGCAAAAGAGCTTCTCACCCCCGGCCACTTCTACTCACCCAAAGAGGCAGTGGCTCTGGCGAAACAGTCCGGTTCAGCAAAGACCGACTCCACCGTTGAGGTGGCCCTCAAAATGGGTCTTGACTCCAGAAAAGCCGACCAAATGGTCCGCGGTACGGTCTCGTTGCCAAACGGCACCGGAAAGACTGCCCGCGTCATCGTGTTTGCCACCGGCGCCGCTGCGGAAGCAGCGAAAGAAGCCGGTGCTGACGAAGTGGGTGGCACTGAACTGATCGAAAAAGTTGCCGAGGGCTACACGTCGTTCGATTCCGCCGTGTCCACCCCAGAGCTCATGGGTCAGGTCGGAAAGCTGGGTAAGGTTCTGGGTCCCCGTGGCCTTATGCCAAACCCCAAGACCGGCACCGTCACACCAGATGTGGCAAAAGCCGTTAATGACATCAAGGGTGGACGTATCGAGTTCCGCATCGACAAGCACGCCAACATGCACTTCGTGATCGGTAAAGCAAGCTTCACCGAAGAGCAGCTGTTGGAAAACTTCACCACTGCGTTGGAAGAAATCAATCGCGTGAAGCCCGCAAGCTCCAAGGGCCGCTACATCCAGAAGGCCGCCGTGTCGACCACCTTTGGTCCCGGTATTCCTTTGGACGTCAGCCAGGTCTAACATGCCGATGTAATCGTGGCTCTCGGGCTGGTTTGTCAGGCCCGGTCGTCACGGCAAGGTTCGCTTCAGTGGCTCGGCAGGCCACCTTGGCCTGCGCGCCCGCAAGCGACCACTGACCGTGCTCGCCAAGCGGCATACCTCCAGGGGAAGCCGACCGGCGAAGATCGGCAATGCGCGCGGCCAACTCACGCTCTGTGAGAGGCAGTAATCCGCCTTCGGTGGGCATGTGGTCGCCTTCGGCGAAAACGCTGACCGCGCCGGGGAGATCGCGTCCCACGTATCTCAGCAATCCGAGAACATTGGCACGGGATACACCCGCCTCGAGTTCGAGGCGCGCCCGGGCAGCTCCCTGCTCCGGCAGCAACGCCTCAAAAAAGCCCGTGACGGCGGCAGAGGCATGCTGGCCACGAGGCAGTGGCAGGGACATCGAGAGTGGGGTTGCGTCACTGGAGTCTCGGTAAGCGTCGT
>NZ_JAVLBO010000055.1:0-2156 GCF_031581085.1 Pontimonas sp. | reverse complement strand
GTGTTGCGCCGTGAAGCGGCCACACCAGGACCGAAACAGTGGATTAGAGACCTGCATAACATCGGGGAACATTTTGCGTGCGAAAAATACGATTGCCTGCAGTGGTCGGAGGAAGACAGAGTGAAGGGGATTAGTCGATGAGCGAGTCGGAACCGCAGCCGAGGTGTTTGGCTCACGGGTTAGAGATTATGCAGTGCCAGGTGTGTATTGGTTTGCTTGTGAGTGAGGCTGGTCATCTTTACGGTGATCGGTTGCATGAGTGGGCTAAGCAGCATGTTTATGATCCGGAGTCGCTTGTTGAGAATATGGAGCCGGTGTGATGGAACCGTCTGTTGTGGTTGAGAATGCGCGTGTCTTTTTGGGTGATTGTCGTGAAGTGTTGAAAACGCTCCCGGATAACAGTGTGGATTCGGTTGTGACTGATCCGCCCTACGAGCTCGGGTTCATGGGTAAGAAGTGGGACAGCTCTGGGATTGCTTACGATGTGACGGTGTGGGAAGAATGCTTGCGGGTTTTGAAGCCTGGCGGGCATATTCTCGCCTTCGGAGGCACGAGGACGTGGCACAGGTTAGCGGTGGCTGTGGAGGATGCGGGGTTTGAAATCCGCGACAACATTGCCTGGATGTACGGCAGTGGGTTTCCTAAGTCGTTGGATGTGTCAAAAGCGATTGACAAAGCGGCAGGGGCAGAAAGAGAGCTCAGGGTCAACGAAAAATGGTCTGATAGATACCCGAATGGCCCAGGTGGGAACTTAACTCAAAACGGACAAATCGGACAGCTGAAGAGAATAAGTGGAAATCCGCTAATGACGTCCGACCCAGTAACCCCCGAAGCTGAAAAGTGGTCTGGGTGGGGTACTGCACTAAAGCCGGCGTTTGAACCTGTTGTGGTTGGTAGGAAGCCGGTCGAGGGGACTGTGGCTAATAATGTGCTTGCTTGGGGTGTGGGTGGGTTGAACATTGACGGCAGCAGGATCGGCGCGACTGGCGGAACGAAGGATTCCGATTTTATTCCAGGCACAAATACTGCGGTCAATGCCTTTGATGCCAGTGGTCGCTCTGGTGCCTTAATGAAGGGCACAACAACTCCCACTGGTCAGGGTCGTTGGCCTGCGAATGTGATTCTTGATGAGGTGACGGCTGGGCTACTGGACGAACAATCAGGAGTCAGCAAGTCACCAACCGGTGCAATCACGCAGGGCGGTCAAATTGGAAAGTTTGGGCACGGCGAGGAAGGGTATGGCAAACGCGCCGGCAACTTTCAAGGTCACGGTGACAGTGGTGGGGCTTCACGGTTTTTTTATGTGGCTAAGGCTTCCAAGCGTGACCGGAACGAAGGGTTAGAGGACCTGGGAGAGCGCAACCTTTCCGACAGGGGCGCAGACGGTCAAAGGGACAAGAACAGCATCGTCACTCGGCAAACGGTTACCAAGAACTTCCACCCGACGGTGAAGCCGACAGCGCTCATGCGTTACCTAATCAAGTTGGTCACACCGGAGGGCGGGGTTGTGTTGGATCCGTTCACCGGTTCAGGGTCTACGGGCAAGGCGGCACTACTTGACAGGTTCGAGTTTGTTGGGGCAGAGCTGACCGAAGATTACCTGCCGATTATTGAGGGCCGGTTGAAATGGGCTGTTGAAAATCGGGAAGATGGCGCGCTTTTCTAATTTTCGGCTACGATTATTCGGGTGGCGGTCATTAATTGTGCAAGGTGTGGGTTCGAGTGGGAAGTGGCCACTCAACGGAAGCCGGAAAACTATTGCCCGTCATGTCGTGCAAAAGAAATCCAAACCGTGGACATTGGTGGGGACAAATGTCACCCGTGGCATGGAAGGTTTGATGTAGACCAGGTGACACCGATAACTGAAGATGGTGAAGTGTTTAGGCCGGGCCGCAGGTTGTGTGGTCATAGTGACTGTGTGAACAGTCGTCACATTGTAGAAGGAGATTAGGAATGGCTGTGCAGATTGAGTTCGAGGGTTACGTTAACGAGGTGAAACCGTTTGATTGGGGCACCGTGTACAACGTGGGTCACCGTCAGGTGATTAAGAATGCGGCGGGTGAGTGGGAGACGGCCGGATATGACTACTTTGACGTGTCCACCCAAAAGGGGACTCCGGAGGTGCCGAAGGATACGAAGGTTCGCGTTAAGGGGAC
>NZ_JAVLBO010000054.1:0-2157 GCF_031581085.1 Pontimonas sp. | reverse complement strand
CTGCCATGTCGACCACCTTTGGGCCCGGTATTCCTTTGGACGTCAGCCAGGTCTAACTTCACCATTTGACCGTGGCTCTCGGGCTGGTTCGTGAAGCCCGGGTGTCACGGTAGGGGTCGCTTCAGGAGCTTGTCCATGCGCCTTGCCGTGTCCGCCCCGTAGCGTTTTTGGCCCAAGGCTCCAGTGCAGCGCGGTTGGCCCCTGGCTGCAGGCCAGCAAATGGGAAAGGGTTTTGTCATATTTGGCGCGATTTGGTGTTGTGTTCCCGCTCCCGATAGATTTAGAACAGCCAAAGACCGCCGGTCGTGGGGCGTGAGAAGTCACAAACCACCGAAGCACAGGGTGAAAGCCCTCGGCCCGCGTAGGCGTAACGAGAACATTTAATGCTCCGTGCGCATGCGCTCGGAGCATTTTTTATGCCTGGTGGTCTGCGGTGACAACAACAACCAAGGAGACCCATGGCGACAAAGGAAGCAACGGTCGCAGAGCTCACGACGAATTTTCGTGAATCTGCTGCGGTGTGGCTGACTGACTATCGGGGACTGAGTGTCCAGGAGTTGAAAGAACTCCGCAGTACTCTGCGTGCCGATGCCAGCTATGCCGTGGTGAAGAACACGCTGACAAAGATTGCGGCCAAAGAAGCGGGCATCGACGTTCTCGATGACCTCCTCGTTGGCCCATCCGCTTTGACTTTTGTTCACGGGGATCCCGTGAACGCAGCCAAAGCTCTGCGCAACTTCGCTAAAGACCACCCCGCCCTGGTCATTAAGGGCGGCTACTTCGAAGGTGCACCACTGAGTGCTGAAGAAGTCGACGCATTCGCGAAGCTCGAATCCCGCGAGGTGCTGCTTGGCAAACTCGCCGGTGCCGTCAAGGCTTCGCTGTTTGCTGCCGCGTATCTGTTTACTGCCCCCCAGGCATCCGCCGTTCGGGCAATCGACCAGTTGCGTCAGAAAAAAGAATCTCAGGGCGCGTAAGCACCCGAACCCCTACCTACAACACAAGGAGAAATCATGGCCAAAATGTCCACCGACGACCTCATTGAGGCGTTCAAGGAACTCTCGCTCATTGAACTGAGCGAATTCGTCAAGAAGTTCGAAGAGGTCTTCGAAGTGACCGCAGCCGCTCCGGTCGCTGCCGCAGCAGCTGCCCCGGCAGCCGGCGACGGTGGCGGGGAAGTCGCCGAAGAGCAGGACTCGTTCGACGTCGTTCTCGAAGCCGCTGGCGACAAGAAAATCCAGGTCATCAAAGAGGTTCGTGCGCTCACCAGCCTCGGCCTGGGTGAAGCGAAAGCACTCGTTGATGGAGCCCCCAGTGCAGTTCTGGAAGGCGCCAACAAAGAGACCGCTGAGAAAGCCAAAGAGCAGATCGAATCTGCTGGCGGAACCGTCACGCTTAAGTAGTTCTTTTTCGAATGAAGCCCGGGAGGGATGGCACAGCCATTTCACCCGGGCTTCATGGTTTAAAGGCCCGTCTTTCAACTCGTCCTGCGCGCCCAGCGGAACGGGATGGGACTCGGCTCAACTTCGGCCAAGAAACGGCAAAGGTGTATCGGCCTGATTTCCCCAAGGGTTGGGAACTACCAAATCCCGGAAGACTCCCCGATTCGCTTACGCAAGATTCGGTCAAGCCGAGATGAGCCGGTACTGCGACGCTTCAGTAGCCTGCTAGTGGACGGCGGGCCTCCTAGGGCTGCTTCTGTGGAGAAGGTTGACGCGTGAGGCCCCACGAGGATGCTGGCGTTCATAAGGTTAACGAAATCAGCCGCCGCTTGTTGTTCGCCTTCGACGTCTCTTCGGGCTGGCGGGAATGGGTCAAAGAACACCTCGAACCCAGCTTTTTCTAGCTTTTTGGCAGCTAAGGAGCGAAGCTCTGCGTCGTCAGAGCAGATAAAGACCTCTTTCACACCTTTGCGGCGACCAGTGGCCAGTGCGGTGCGAATGAGGCGCTGAGGAGACGCTGCCTCCTTTCGTCGATCTGTGCCACGCAGATGCACGCCCAGGTAATCACTGGAAGGGCGGACCTTGGCTGCGCTTTTCAGAATAGATTCTCTAAAGCGCAGGGTGTTGAGCAGCCTGGTCCGATCGGGTCGGGTGAGTGCGTCCAGGCGGTCGCTATCGCGACTTTGCCTACCCGCTTTGGGGTGGAAGTAGTTGC
>NZ_JAVLBO010000053.1:0-2178 GCF_031581085.1 Pontimonas sp. | reverse complement strand
ACTAAACCAGGGCATCAACATCACCCTCGAAGCAGAAGAGGAACTAGACGACATCGACACCGTCGAACAAGCGTCCTGATTGACACCCCATCCATCCACACGGCGCTGATGCTCCTGGCGCCGTGTCAGTGCCGGGCTTTACACTGCCCTCATGACGCTCACCGACACTCGCCACAGTTCACCACACGGTGCACAACCTGGCGCCAGCACCTCCAGCCTCGCCGTCTCCAGCCTCGCCGTCTCCAGCCCTATTGGGACGCTCACCCTCCGCGGCACCGACCAGGCTCTCATTTCGGTAGATATTGACCAGAGCGGACCGGCAGGACCAGACACTCTTCCTGAGAACACCGACAGCACCACAGACCCTGCGGGACACCCCGTGTTAGCCGCGGCGAAGGCTCAGCTGGAGGAATACTTCGCGGGGAGTAGGGACCATTTTGACCTGCCCGTGTTGATCACGGGAACCCCATTTCAAGAAGCCGTGTGGGATGCGCTCCAGGCCATCCCCTACGGCGAGACCGCCAGCTACGGACATATCGCCCAGGCGATCGGTCGCCCCGGAGCCGCGCGCGCGGTGGGTGGAGCGGTGGGCGCCAACCCGGTGCCCATCGTCGTTCCCTGCCACCGCGTAATGGGCTCAACCGGCAAAATCACGGGCTACAGCGGTGGCGGCGGGATTTCGACAAAACGGGCACTACTCGCGCATGAACAGGGGCACTAAGACCGTTTCTTCCGCGCCGACTTGGACCCCTACTCAGTAATTTCGGTAATGAGAGTTTCCACCCGGCGACGGATGTCGTCTCGCACTCGTCGAACTGTCTCCAAGTCCTTACCGGCCGGGTCTTCCAATTCCCAGTCTTCGTAGCGTTTTCCCGGATAAAACTTGCAGGCGTCCCCACAGCCCATGGTGATGACGACGTCACTGGCTTGGACTTGTTCGTCGGTCAGTATCTGTGGCTGATTGGCGCTGATATCAATACCCTCTTCCTGCATCGCCTCCACCGCGACCGGGTTGATCTGATCTTTTGGTTCCGAGCCGGAGCTCAACACCTGGACGCGCTCTCCAGCGAGGTGTTGCAGGTAGGCGGCGGCCATCTGGGAGCGCCCTGCGTTGTGAACACAGACGAAAAGTACTGTGGGGGGTGTCATCAAGAACCTTCTTTCACGGTGTGCGCCGGGCCAGTAGTCGGTGGACTCTGCCCGGCGGGCTGTTGTGAGCGAAAACGCTCGGGGTAAAACACGGACACGAGGAACCATCCCAATAGTGCTCCCAGAACCTGAGCGGCGATAAACCCCAGCACTGATTCGGGGGCGATTCCGGTGAATGAATCGGTAAACATTCGCCCGAGCGTCACTGACGGGTTGGCAAAAGACGTCGATGAGGTGGCAAAAAAGCCGGCGCCAATCCACGCCGGGACCAACAGCGGTAACCAGGTGGCCTTCGACTGCGCCACAGCCGTCACAATGACCGCAATCAGACCCGCGGTCGAGATGATCTCGCCCAGAAAGGTGCCGGTGCTCAGGCGTTGGTTGTCAGAGAACTCCACCAGAGGCAGGTCAAACATCGCCTGTGCGCCGACAGCGCCGGCAATACCGCCTGTGAACTGAACCATGATGTAGCCCAGTCCCTCCCCCACCGACACGTGTCTGCGCAGGGTCATCACCATCGTGACGGCCGGGTTGATGTGGGCACCAGAAACGGGAATGAGTAGGGCGACCAACACTCCTAAGCCCAACACCGTCGAGATTTGGTTGATCAGGATGACCACTCCGAGGTCACCGGAGAGTTGTTGGCCCATCAAGCCCGAGCCAATCACCACCATCACTAGTGCCGCGGTGCCGAGAAATTCGGCGAAGAGTCGTCGAGGTAAGGACATCGTCACGAGTGAGTCTCCTGAAGGGTCAGGGATATACCCAGTGTGCCCTGTCTTTGCCCCAACCTGCCTCCCGCCCGGGCCTCGTTTGCCAAGTGTTCACCAAGGGGCGCCGGGCCGATCTCGCCACGCAGCTGATTTAGCCAAGCACCAGGTACCGCTCCGCGGGGTTGCCCGGCACCTCGGCGAAATGCCATCCGTTGTCAACTCCCCAGTCGCCAAGCTGGTCGGCCGAGTCGATATCAGCAGCACTGCCCAGGAGCTCTCGCACCAGACGTCCCTTGGAGGCCTTATTGGCGTGTCC
>NZ_JAVLBO010000052.1:0-2288 GCF_031581085.1 Pontimonas sp. | reverse complement strand
TTCATCTCGAATCAGCTTCGTAATTTTCTTCGCATTTTCCGACGAAATACCGTTTTTGACATTCCCACCAATGCGGTAGCGCTTGCCCTGCAGGGTGGGGTCGGAAAGCTCCAGACTTTTCAGAGAGATACCCCGCTTCACCAGTTTGGACTGGAGGACATCCAACACTGCCTTCACACGCTCCTCAGACGAGGCGTAGAGGGCCACAGAATCACCCTGCAGGGTGATTTCTGGGTCCACGCCTTTGAAGTCGTAGCGCTGGGTGAGTTCTTTTTGCGCTTGGTTGACCGCGTTAGATAACTCCATCGGATCCACCGAGCTCACAATGTCAAAAGAGGAATCAGCCATGGCCCCATGATAGGCAGAGACACCGACTTTCGGGGCTAAACCCCGAAAATCGCCGGATAGGAAAAACCATAATCCGCCCTGGGGCAACCTGGTGGGCTTAAGCACCGACAGTCATCGTGGCCGATGCCAGCTGACGCAACGTCAGCCTGTACAGTGCCAGCCCACAAGGGCCAGTCTCCTGAGTTTCCGTCTCTACAGTGTTTGCCTCTCTAGTGTTGGCATCTTTGGGGTGGACCCGTGTCACAGCCGGTGCCAGACACCCACTATCCTTGAGGGCGCGCACCCGATTGGTGAATACACCGGTCGGGAGCGCCTTAGGCGAGTTACCCAAGCGGCCAAAGGGATCTGACTGTAAATCAGCTGGCACTGCCTTCGGGGGTTCGAATCCCTCACTCGCCACGAAAAAAATGTAGGAAAAGGTGGGGGTGTGACGTGGGCGCTGTTCGACATGTGGTGATGTGGCAGCTTGTCGCCCCGGAAGACCGCGAGGCCACCGTGGCCCATATGCAAGAGAAGCTCGGCGGTCTAGTCGGTGTGGTGCCAGGCCTTCGCTCGTTGAGCGTCAACCCTTCTTTGTTCCCAGGCGACGCCAACTGGGATGTGGTCCTCATTAGCGAACACGACTCCGCACAAGCACTGGCTGACTACCAGGTGCACCCAGCGCACGTAGAAGCAGCTTCGTGGGTGAGCCAGCAGGTCAATGCCCGGGCTGCAGTCGACTACGAACTTGGCTAATCGGCCGGATGTGCGACGCAGGCAGGGAAGCCTAAGCCTCTGATGTCTGGTTCAACGGAATTACTGACTCTCGCTAGAGACATTGCCGCCCAGGCGGGAGCGATGATTCTGGAGCGTCGCAGGCATCACGTGGAGGTGGCCTCCACCAAATCAAGCGACGTGGACGTGGTCACCGCGGTTGACCATGAAGCAGAAGCCCTCATTCACGAACTACTGGAAAAAGCCCGACCCGGTGATGGTTTTGTGGGCGAAGAGGGCGGTAGCGGTAATTCCTCGTCTGGAGTGTCTTGGGTCGTTGACCCGATCGATGGAACAGTCAATTTTCTTTACAACATTCCCCATTACGCAGTGAGCATTGCCGCGGTTGAAGGTGAGCCTGCTCCTGGGAAATGGGACCTACAAGCAGGGGTGGTGTTTAACCCGGCTACGGGGGAAATGTTTCAGGCAGCAAAAGGTCACGGTGCAACACTGGGCGATACTCCTTTGCAGGTGGCGCCTCCTGTGGAGTTGTCCCAAGCACTGTGGTTGACAGGTTTTGCGTATGCGGAGCAGTATCGCGCCGAGCAGGGTCGACTGGCCAGGGAGTTGTTGCCGAAGGTGCGAGACCTGAGGCGAATGGGCACCGCATCTTTGGACCTCGCAGCGATTGCCGCTGCGAGGGGAAATATCTATTTCGAGCGCACCCTGAGCCCCTGGGATCACGCCGCGGGGGAATTGATTGTCACGGAAGCCGGTGGGATTGTTCACGGCTTTGATGGGGCCCCTGCCGGCCGGGAAGCAATTTTTGCGGGTCACCCTGACATGGTGAGTGTGTTCCACCAAGCGGTAGAAGCTGCTGGCGGGAAGCGGCCTTTGTCTGATTTTCTGTAACCCCAGCTCATTCATAGCCTTGGCCACTGCCCGGTCTAAGCTTTATCTATTCGTGATAATTCAGCGAAGTGCGGTATCGTCCCGGGAGTGCGTCGACAGGGTCCTCTAACCCTGAAGGCTTGGACACGCTAATCGGTTGGAGAGTGATTTCTTGGGTATGGGTGGTGAGCGCTAAATGACTAACGCTTCACAGCCCCCGTTTCCCTCGAGGCGCGAACTTCGCGCGGCGCAGCGCGCCGCGAAAGCAGATGCTAAGCCCTCCGATGATCTCATAGCCCAGGAGCAGGCAGAGGCCGCTGCAGGCACCGATGGCTCCCACGTGACCGGCACCTCGG
>NZ_JAVLBO010000051.1:0-2479 GCF_031581085.1 Pontimonas sp. | reverse complement strand
GATACATTCACACACGGTGGGTCTGCTCGGTATCTCGAGGATTTTTACGGAATCAGTGCCGCTCATATTCGTCGCACTATTTTGCAGGCAATCGGCGCGGAAACCACCGAGGAGAGTTCACTCTCCGCTGGAGGACAGGTAGGACTGACAAAGGGTGTCGCCGAGGGTCTATGAACCCTCAGGCCCACAGGGCCATCTAGTGGCCCAAATGCTGGCAAGCTAAAGCTATGCAGACTTCCTCTTTAGGCACCAGCGACCTCCAGGTCACACCACTCACTCTCGGCACGATGACTTTTGGCAAAGAAGCCGATGAAGCCACCTCCCACGCCCTACTCGATGCCTACGTTTCGGTGGGGGGAAACCTCATCGACACCGCCGATGTGTATTCGAAGGGGCTCAGTGAAGAAATCATTGGCCGTTGGTTAAAGAGCTCCGGGAAACGAGACGACGTACTCATCGCCACCAAAGCCCGCTTTGCCCTGGCAAGCGGCCCGAGGGGCCTGCATCCCGACTACCTGCGGGGTGCCATTGAGGACAACCTTCGACGTCTAGACATCGACACCATCGACCTTTTCCAGCCACACGCTTTTGACCCCAATGTGCCGGTCGCCGAATGGTTGGGGCTCATTAAAGAATTTGTCGACCAGGGCAAGATTCGATACCTCGGTGTTTCCAACTTCCTGTCCTACCAACTCCAACACACTCTCGATGTGGCGAAGTATGAGGGCTTACCCACAGTGGTGTCGCTGCAGCCGCAATACAACCTGCTGGATCGCCACATCGACTACGAAGTGATGGATGTGTGTAAGAACCACAACATTCCGCTGCTGCCCTGGTCGCCCCTCGGTGGCGGTTGGTTGAGTGGTAAATACCAGCGCGACAGTGTCCCTACCGGCGCTACCCGCCTGGGTGAAGACCCCAGTCGCGGTGTGGAGGCTTACGACAAGCGAAACACCGAGCGCACATTCGCCATTCTGGATGTCGTGAAAGACATTGCCGCAGACCACGGTGCGAGCATGGCTCAAGTCTCACTCGCCTGGCTGATCCAACACCCCCAAGTGGGCAGTGTGATCCTGGGAGCGAGAACAACGGAGCAGTTAGCGGACAACCTGGGCGCAGCCCAGGTAGAGCTCAGCACCGAGCAGTGGGAGCGCTTAGAGGACGTCTCCAGGCCCCACACTCCCGACTACCCCTACGGTTTCGTGGACACCATGGGTGGGCGTTAAGACTCTCATTTGGGGCTGTGGATATCCACGGCGCCCACCTATTCGACGCCACTAACCTTCCAGGCAGTTTCCGGGAGCTACCGATTCCCCTGCAAATCCAGGCAGGGTGGGGTCTGTGGTTCCCGACAGCGCGAAGTATTTGCGCAGGGATTGTGTAGTGATTGCGGGGGGATGAGGTAGTGATATCGTGATACCAGTGAGGAGGGCGTGATAGCAGATATTCTCGTGCGAGGGCTCAGCCGCGATGTGGTGGCGAAAATCGATGATGAAGCGGCGAGGCGGGGGGTGTCTCGCAACCAGTTTCTGATCGAGTTCATCCAGCGCCCCTACGTAGAAGAAGACCGACCCAAGGTGACGGTGGCCGATCTAGAGCGCACTGCCCGTGCGGTCGCGGATCTTGGCGATCCTGACATCATGGCTCAAGCGTGGCGATAAAAACCTGGCTGATTGATAAGTCCGCCTACGCTCGTCTGAGCGAGAGTCCCGACCGTGAGGTCTGGGTCGAGAGAATATCGCGCGGACTAGTGCGCATCAGCTCCATCACCATGCTCGAACTTGCATACTCTTTCCAAAATTCGTCGCGCGCCGATGAGGAGCTGACCAACCCCCCTCTCGCATTGATGCCGCTTGAATACCTGGGCGCCCGAGCAGAACGGCGCGCACTCGACTTGCAGCGAGCCTTACTGGACGCCTCCGAGCATCGCGGGGTGAGAATCCCCGATCTCTTGATCGCCGCGGGTGCGGAAATCTCCGGGCACACCCTGCTACACATTGACAGCGATTTCGAGCTCATCGCCCGCTACAGCGGTCAGCGCATTGAGAAATTGGTGCTGGCCTAGAGCCACACCATCCACCCTCGAAGCATTCGGGCGCGGCCAGTAGGCCAGGCGGCCAGTTGACCACCAATCTTTGGCTTCTGAGGCCAGCAGGTGTTGCCCTCGGCTCAAGAGCGTGTAGACCACCACGATGGCGGGAGGCTCATACCTAAAATGTATTTTAAGAAAAGGTCGATTGTTGTTCAGTAGCCTGCCACAGTAGGAATTGCGCATTAGGACTTCGAAGACTTGTGGGCTGATGGTGCACATTCGGAAGAGTATTTTCACAACATACAAAAACTGGAGGATTGCAGGCCATGGATTTTGTGTCACTGATTGTCCTGGCACTCATTGTGACCGGGGTCATTTTCGTCAGGAGACAATTCTTTCGCTCCCGGGCCATGGCGTTTGGACGCCAACAAGCACAGGCACTGGAGT
>NZ_JAVLBO010000050.1:0-2506 GCF_031581085.1 Pontimonas sp. | reverse complement strand
GAGGTCGCACTCCCGGAAAATTCCAGATATGGGAAGTTAAGGCGCGAATAGGTAGACCCTACTCGTAATATACTGGACTCTGGACCGATTTCCTCCTTCTAAACTGAGCTAAAAAGAATACAGCCCTTTCTATGCTGTCCTTTCCGCCGACACGGATTTGACGAATAGCTGATCCGAATCTCGACGTAACCGTAACGGAACCCCGAAAACCCTGTGCGGCAGATTCCGACCGGGTTTTCTCTTTTTTAGGTGGATCCTCTCTTTCCCTCGCATTGACGCCGAGTTTGCTCAGCAACAAAGCGATGAAGTTCGCGTTCCATTCGTCGTCCCGCAAAGCACAGACGGCCAACTCTTTGGTGGTCAGAGGGGACCGAAACTTCGAGGGATCCCCAGGCACGCAAATAGATCCATGCGCAGCATTCCTAACGGCCTCAATGAGCCTGTACCTATCAAGGATGACACTGAGCGAAATCCCCAGCCAAGCTCCGAAGGCTACTTCCCACTCGCGAGTGCTCAGGGATAACCCGTGGACTTCGTTTAGCGCAGAAGCTAAACGAGTCGATATGTCATCATATTTTCGTTCCAGAAACCCATAATCGGCTGAACGAAGGTCTTCATCCTCCCACGGATAGTCGAAAGGAACAATCGCGTGAGGGTCTGGAGCTAGAGTGGCCTCCCAAGAAATACATGCGGCAGTAATATGCCAAGGGGCCATGGGCCAATGTGCCTCGCTGAGAACCCAAAGCGCTTCTCCACAGCTCCCGTGACCTGCCCCCTGTTTTAGGTCCAGTGGCTTCGAGAGTCGTCACTGGTTTCTAGTGGGTGCATTGGCCAGCATAAACGCTTGGGGTTGAATAGCCGAGCGATGAGTGCGGCCGGATGGTGTTGTATTCCTCCTTCCAGAGCCCGATGATGCCTTTGGCGTGGTTGAGGGAGTAGAACTGGTTGATACTGAGGCATTCGTCTCGCAGTTTCCCGTTGAAGGACTCAATGAACCCGTTTCGCCAGGGTTGCCCTGGTGGGATAAACACTCGCTGGGTTTCACTAGCCCATTGGGCAACGGCGTTGCTGATGAGCTCTGGCCCGTTATCCATCCGCAGGGCTCTGGGCGTGCCACGGTCGATGGCTAAGACGTCGAGCTGTTCGGCAAGGTCAAGACCGGTAATCGAGTAGTCGACGATGCCGCCCAAGCATTCCCTGGTGTGTTCATCCACGATGGAGAGGATCTTCACGGGTTTAGCCGTGATGGTCGAATCAAACTGGAAGTCGATTGACCACACGTCACCCGCGCTTTTTGCGACCACTGCGGGCACTGTTGACACACCGACTCGTTTCCGGCGGCGTTTCACGAACACACGCAAGCCTTCTTCGCGCCAGAGGCGTTGAATCTTCTTGTGGTTGACCTGCCAGCCGTCGTTTCTGGCATCGACATATGCCCTCCGGTATCCCCACCGGGGATGCTGGCGGGCATAGTCACGCAACCACGCCCGCAACGCGAGGTCAGGGTCATCAGGAGTGTCAGCCTGGAGTGGGCGGCGGAATGCGGACCGGGAGAGCCCGACAAGTCGACAGGCGAGCCGCTCACTGACATCACACCTGTTGATGACGTGAATCACGGCCCGACGTCGACTGGTCGGGCCTAGACGACCACCTCAGCCAACTCCTTGAGGACAGCCTTCTCGAGTTCTGCCTCAGCGAGCAGTTTCTTCAACTGAAGGTTCTGTTTCTCGAGCTGTTTGAGTTTCTTCGCGTCTTCAGCTTTCAGGCCGCCGTAATGGTTTCGCCACCGGTAATACGTCGCCTCAGTGACATTCAGCTCTTTCAACACGGCAGCAACGTCACCACCCTGGGCGAGGATGCGATCAGCGTCCTGGATTTTCCGAACGATTTGCTCCGGCGAATGCCGCTTCTTTCTCTTGGTCATGATGTTCACAGTCTTCCTGCCAGCTGACGCTGGCTGCAAGACGACTCTCATAACTTTCGGACCTAAAAAATGGGGTCACGTCATCGCATTCCGTGGATCTTGTTCAGTGCGACGGCCTTGACCATCCCGAGATAATGTAGGGGACGGCAAGCAAGCCAAATTCTGCGGTAGGGAGTGTGATGATTTTTTGCGTCGAATGTGTTCTGCCGGACACTAAGCCAGACCTTCAGTTCGATGAGAGTGGCCGATGCAGCGCTTGCTCAAATTTTCGGGCTCGGGCAACAATCGACTGGAAGAGCCGGGAGGCAGAGTTTGTCAAGATTTTGAGCAACAGCCGAGAGTTCAGCCAAAGCGCTTATGACTGTGTTGTACCGGTATCGGGTGGAAAAGACAGCACCTACCAAGTATTGAAATTGCTTGATCTTGGCGCGAACCCTCTAGCGGTGACAGCAACGACCTGTGATCTCACACCCGTCGGGCAAAGAAATATAGAGAACATAAAGAATCTTGGTGTCGACCACATCACAGTGTCCCCGAACCCCGTAATTCGGAGGAAATTAAATCGCATTGGCTTGGAACGAG
>NZ_JAVLBO010000004.1:0-74032 GCF_031581085.1 Pontimonas sp. | reverse complement strand
CTCCCATGCGTCGTGCCGTGGTGGTGCCCGAGGACTTCACCGATGGCCTCAGCGCGTGACGGGCGCCGGCAAGTCGCCGCCGAAACTGGGGGCGCTTGCTGGGGCTGCGGGCGTGTCAGGAACCAAAGCTTCTACTCCTTCGAGGCTCTCTCCCGGTGTGTGAGCCCCTTCAGTCTCGCTATCGAGAGTGGCAAAACCGGGCAGTGACTCACCCTGAGAGGGCTCCTGCTGAGCCACTACCTGAGCGGTGGCCAGCGCTGCCGTATTGGGATCACCGGGAGCCACGCTCACCAATGAGGTGGAGCCCGCGCGAGCAGCACCGCCGGAGCCCAGCACCTGAGAGTCAGAAAGGCGTAAGTATGCCGGGTCTGCACTATCAACCATGCCCAACGTCACCGCCAACTGGGCGAGAGTCTGGGGATCTTGCATCGCGCCGATTTCTTCGCTGACGATACTCAAGTCACGGTTGCGCTCGGCGAGTTGCCGCTCTAGGTCACGAATTTCGTATGCGCCGCTTCCCAGTGCAATGGACAGTCCCAACTGTCCCATCAGCACCGCAAAGATGCCCGCAAGAGTTCCCAGGACGTAGCGAAGCTTTGGCGGCGATGCCGGGGCAGGCGTGGTCACGCTCTGGAGACGGGGGCGACTAGTGGCACGCTCGGGGGCGTGTGCTGTGGCAGAAACGGCGCTCATCGAACCTGTCCTTCGCGAATTTTTTCGGCGGCGCGAAGCCGGAGGGACCGGCTTCGCGGGTTGTTCTCTGCTTCGTCTGGGCTGGGGCCCTCGGGGGATTTGACCAACCAGCGAAAAGTGGGTTGGTCGGATTCGGGAATCACCGGAAGATCCAATGGAGCCTGGCTGCGGGTGCGGGCATCAATGTCGTGTTTGACCAGGCGGTCCTCGCCAGATTGGTAGGAGAGGACAACGATGCGACCGCCCACACAGAGTGCATCGAGGGCCGCCGGGAGGACAGCGGCCAAACTGTCGAGCTCGTGGTTGACCGCGATCCGCAGGGCTTGGAAGACCCGCTTGGCGTTATGCCCACCGCGGGGGTGGCCACCGAGGGTTGCCCGGTCGATCACGTCCACCAACGCCAGGGTGGTGAGGAGTGGAGTTTCTTGCCTGGCGGTGACGATGGCTTTGGCGTAGCGGGCTGCCAGTGGTTCATCGCCGAAGCGCTGGAAGAGCATCTGCAGCTCTGCGCGCGGAAGCGTGTTCACCAGGTCCGCGGCCGTTGTCGGATCCTCCGGGTTCATCCGCATATCGAGGGCGGCATCGTGGAGGTAACTAAACCCACGCTGCACATCGTCTAGTTGCAATGACGACACCCCCGCATCGAGAAGAAGTGCGTCGACGCAACGACCGGGAAAGTGGGACTCGAGGACCGCGGGAAAGTCGTCGTAGCGGGCGTGGGCGGTGGTGACTCGAGGCCCGAGCGATGCCAGCCGTTCGGAGGCGATGGACAACGCGTCGGCGTCTCGATCAATTCCCAGCAGTTGGGCCTCGGGAAAGGCCTCCAGTATGGCTTTGGCGTGCCCGCCGAGGCCCAGGGTGAGATCGACCACGAGGGCGCCCGGCTGCGACAGCGCAGGGCCGAGAAGTTCTACGGTGCGCTCGAGGGCTACCGGTGTGTGCGTGGGTGTGGCCATCATGAGTGTCCGGGTACTGGCCTGTCGGTCGGATTCCCCTCCGTGGACCTGGGACCGGGGAAGGTGTTCCAGGGCCAACGGGAGGGAGTCGGACCGGCAGATCAGAAGAGTCCTGGAATCACCTCCTCCTCGGTGTCGGAGAAGCCCTGTTCTTTCTCGGAGTAGTAGGTCTCCCAGGCGCCCTGGTCCCAAATTTCGGCTCGGGTTCCCGCGCCAATAACCGTGAGTTCTCGACTGAGCCCCGCGTATTCCCTCAGCGCCGTCGGAATGGTCACCCGGGACTGTTTGTCGGGAATCTCGTCGGAAGCTCCCGAGAGGAAGAGTCGAAGGAAGTCGCGGCCGGACTTGCTCGTCAGGGGCGCTTCGCGGATGCGCTCCACCTGACGGGCAAATTCCTCTTCGGGAAAGACGTAGAGGCACCGTTCTTGTCCTCGGGTGAGGACGACACCGCGGGAGAGTTCTTCGCGGAATTTCGCCGGCAAAATCAGCCGGCCTTTGTCGTCGAGCTTGGGCGCGTAGGTACCCAGTAACATCACGCCCCCTTTCGCCGGCCCGACTGGTGCTTACACCACTTTACTCCATTTCACTCCACTTTGCTCCATTTTGGGCACATTTTTTTCCACTGGCACCCCGAATCCTCCCCCGCCGACAGATCGACCCCGTCAGCGGGGTGAGCCACGGACGCCACAGGGCAATAAAAAAACCGGCCCCGAGGGGCCGGTTAGTGGGTGCGAGAAAGTCTTAGAGCGTATCGCCTCCGCGTCGCTTCTCCCACCGGTCGTTGAGTTGATCCATGAGCGACGTGTGGGGTTTTTTCGGCTTAGCCGAGGGCGAGGAGGGCAGAGTGTCGCCGGGCTTGCCCGGAACGCTCACGGCCACCATCACGCCAGCAAACAACACGACAAATCCAATGATTCCCACGACGGTGGAGTTCGCCTGAACCGCCCAGAGCATCGCAATCAGACCGATGACTCCCACCAGGGTTCCGATACCAATCGCGCGATAGTTGGGCGCACGCCCGCCCAACTGCGAAGTGGACACCACGTCGGCCTCGTTTTGATAGAGGCCACGTTCCATCTCTTCAAGCAGTTTTTGCTCGTGTTCCGATAGCGCCATAACTCTCTTCCTCGAACGGTGTGCACAAAGTCTAAGTCGAAAGCCTGAATATAGGCTAGGGGTGTGTCTGACTCAATGCGGTTCGTTGACATCATCGATTCCCAGCTGCAGAACTTTTTTGATCACAAAGCTGACGAGGTCGCCGAGATTTCTGCCGACCTCGCTCCGCTGATTGATTATTCCCGTTCGCTGCTTCGCGGAGGCAAGCGTTTTCGAGCGCGCTTTTGCTTCTGGGGGTGGCGATCCGTCGCGGGCCTCACCGGGCAACCCCACCCGCAAACCGCAGACCATCCAGCCTTTGAGCTCGCCACAGCGCTGGAAGTCTTCCACGCGGCGGCTCTCGTCCACGACGACATCATGGACCGCTCGGATACCCGGCGAGGCGAGCCCTCGGCCCATCGCCACTTCGAGCACCACCACCGCCAGAGCGGTTTTGGCCTCGACGCTGAACATTACGGTCAGTCAACCGCGCTACTAGTGGGTGATCTCATGTTGGCCTGGAGTTCTGAACTCGTCACCCAGGCCTTGAGCACCGCAACGACTCCGAGCGTGATTTCTGGAACCCGGCGAGAGTTCCACAAAATGTGGAACGAAGTCACCCTTGGGCAGTATCTCGACATCCACGAAGAGTCCGCCTGGCCCACCGTGAGCGATGACGAGCGCTTCCGCCGCGCGATGCGTGTCGTCACGTTCAAGTCCGCGAAATACAGTATGGAAGCCCCACTCCTGCTCGGAGCGTCGATGGCCGACGCTAGCGAAGACCAGCTTCGCCAGCTCACCCAATTTGGCCTGCCCTTAGGGGTGGCGTTCCAACTGCGCGACGACCTGCTCGGGGTTTTTGGCGACCCCGAACAAACCGGCAAACCGGCGGGCGACGATTTACGTGAGGGAAAGCGCACGGTTCTCATCGCGCTCGCCGAAGCAGAAATGTCGGCGGGAGTGAAGGGTATCTTCAACGACATGCTGGGCGACCCGGACGTCACCGACGAACAGATCGCTGTGATGCAGCACACCCTGAGGGACTCCGGAGCCGTCGAGCAGGTCGAATCGATCATCGCCGAATCGGCCGAGCGGGCCCTGGGGGCGTTGGAGACAAAACTCCTCGATCCCGAAGCGGTCGGCGAACTGCGCCAGCTCGCCGACGCCGTCGTCTCTCGCTCCGCGTAAACAGCCCTCAGAGAAACAGCCCTCAGAGAAACAACCCTGAGCGAAACAGCCCTGAGCGAAACAGCCTCTAGAGGGCGAGAGCCTGGGCGATGCGCCGCACTTCGGTCTTGCGCCCTTGGCTGAGCGCCACCGCCGGGCTCACCCCCAAGGCGTCGTTGTCTTCTAGTAACCAGTCGAGCGCGCCCTCTTCACTAAACCCGCCGTCGATGAGAAGCGTCGCGGTGCCAGCGAGGTGGTTAAGCGGCGCGCCCTCGTGAATGAAGACCTCGGGAATGAGCCACTGCCCGTCACGACGCCTGGCGAGTAGGGCGCGGTCCTCGACGAGCCGTCGAAGACGCGATGGGCTTAATCCGAGTTGCTCTGAGACCTGAGCGAAGGTGAGCCATTCGTGGGCTGGGCTGTTTTCCACGTCGCTAGCCTGTCACGTTCGGGCGATTGGAGAAAGACCCGCCTGGCACGGCACCAACTTATGTTACAAACATGTAAACTCACGCCACACCGGTCACATTGATTGACATCTCCCCCGCGCTATGGGAGCCTTCAACAGGGCTAATTGCCCCCTGTCATGCTGTCAACAAGTGAGGTTCTCGTGAGTCAGTCCCCCGAGCACGACCCCACGCTGGGGCGTACTCCTCGCGATGACCACTTTTTCTTCGGCGACCCGCTCGAGCCGCAACACGCGCCGGAAATACTTCGCGGCCTGCGTCCCCGCCACAGCGCGTCATCGTCCGGCGGAGCCCACGGCTCCGAGTGGACTCAGCGCACCATGCGCGGAGGCCTCCCGCTTCTCATGACGGGTAGCCTGGCGGCCGGTGTTGGCGTGACCGACGCCCTGCCCACCCCAATGGACTCGACAGCCGAAAAAGTCCCGGGAGCCAACCAGCCACACCACAGTAAGAACTCGCTTTCAGAAATGATTGCTCAAGCTTTCGTGCCTCTCTCCCAGCGGATCGTCAGCACCGTCGCGCCCTCCATGCCCGATACCTACACGGTGCGCAGCGGCGAAACTCTCACTTCGGTGGCCGAGAAATTTCAGATTCCCACCGCCCTGCTGCTCAGCTTGAACGGGTTGAGTTGGAACTCCATCCTCCACGAGGGCCAAGTCCTTCGCCTCACCATGGCTCCCAGCAAGCAGCGCGGCATGGCTCCTCCTCGGGTCTCGGCAACGGGTTATCAGGTCGAATCGGGAGACACTCTGGCCGGCATCGCCGAGCGGTTGGGAGTCTCTGAGCGGGCGCTGGCCGTGGCCAACGGTCTAGAGCCCGGAGCGACTCTCTCTGCCGGAACACGACTCACCCTGCCCGGCACCCCAGGGGACATGGCCCCCCGGACGGTGGCGAGCACCGCGCCAGCATCTTCCGCCAACGTGGTACTCGCCAGTGTGGCCAACCCAACAGACACTCCCGCAGACACAGCGGCTGCGGCTGACACTGACACTGACACTGCAGACGATGCAGAAGGTGACGATCGAGCCGAGCAGTCAGAATCGGCTGACCCGCAAGAGGTCAACCCCCACCCTCTCGCCGTCGATGTCCTCGACGCGCCAGAACTGCGGCCCGAAAAAAAACCCACCCCCACTCCGCCACCAGCCCCCGTCGACAACACTCCAGAACCGACCGCGCAGTCGGACAAAGATGACCGCGACGACGACACCGATGACGACAGTGATTCGAAGGAATCGTCCGACGAGTCCGCCGACGAATCGTCGGAGAGAAAACCGGTCTCCGGCGCCGTGACACCACTGAACGATGTGCGACGAGGAAACGCCTCGGTCATCGTCCAAGTCGGCAGAGATCTCGGAATACCCGACTACGGCATTGTGATTGCGCTGGCCACCGCCATGCAAGAGTCTTCCCTTCGCAATATCGACTGGGGTGACCGGGATTCGGTGGGCCTCTACCAACAGCGGACCAGCTCTGGCTGGGGAACTGTGGAAGAAATCATGGATCCCGCCTTCGCCTCCAAGGCCTTCTACGGCGGACCGAGCAACCCTAATCCGGGAAGAACCCGAGGCCTCTTGGACTACTCCGGCTGGCAGTCGATGGACCTCACGGTGGCTGCCCAGAAAGTGCAGCGCTCCGCCTACCCTGAGGCTTACGCCAAATGGGAAGCAAGCGCTTGGGCGTGGCTCGAAGAGCTCAGCTAGCGACTACTGGGTGCGCCTGGGCCAGCGGGTGAGCTCGGCCCAATACAATCCGAAGCAATGAATAATGCCGCCGCCGACCCGCTAGTCGGCACCACCATCGATAAGCGATACCTCATCGAGGATCGCGTAGCCCGCGGTGGCATGGCCTCGGTCTACCGAGGTTTGGACTATCGACTCGAGCGCCCGGTTGCGGTCAAAGTCATGCATCCCCACCTCGCTGAAGACGCTCAGTTCACCGCACGGTTTATTCAAGAGGCGCGACAGGCCGCCAGGCTCTCCCACCCCAACATCGTCAACGTGTTCGATCAGGGTCAGGACGGCGACTTGACGTTCATCGTGATGGAATACCTGCCGGGCATCACACTTCGCGAACTGCTCAACGACTTCGGGGTACTCACGTGGGAGCAAACGTTGGACGTCGTCAAAGCCATCCTCCAAGGCTTGGACCTGGCCCACCAGGCGGGAATTGTCCACCGTGACTTGAAGCCCGAAAATATCCTGATGGCCGACGACGGTCGAATCAAAATTGCTGACTTTGGTCTCGCACGAGCAGCGTCACACAACACTCAGACTGGTCAGGCACTGCTGGGCACGGTCGCCTATCTCTCCCCCGAGCTCGTGACGGGCAGTTCCGCCGATGTCCGCAGCGACCTCTACGCGCTGGGAATCATGATGTTTGAAATGCTAACCGGAAAACAACCCTTCACCGGTGACCAGGCGGTCACCATCGCCTACCAACACGCCAACGCCAGCGTTCCCCTGCCCAGCCACATCAACCCGGATGTGCCCGACGAACTCGACGAGATTATCCGCTGGTCGACACTCCGGGAACCCGAGGACCGCCCCGCCCACGCGAGAGCACTGCTCGACCAAATTATTCGCGTCGAACAGGACATTAAAAAGCGGGTAGCTGCCGGCGAGCCCACGCGAGTGATGCCGGCCGCCTCGGATGAGGCTGACGGCACACAGATCCTCACCCGCGCGAACGAGCCGCGGCCCCACCCCGGAGACGATGAACCCACCGAAGTACTCGGTCGAGCGGGTGACGTGTTTGCCGGACTAGAAGTTCCCGACTATGCCGAGGCGAGCTCTACTGACACCCCCGCCCAGGCGGCTTCGAAGCCGCGACGGGGACCTGGCGCAGGCGTCTGGTGGGCTTTTATTCTCAGCGCCTTGGCCACAATCGGCCTCGCCGTGTGGCTTTTTGCGCCACAGGGCCCCACGGTTGTCACTGTGCCGAGTATGACGGGCAGCACCGTCCAGGAAGCCGGGGACGCCTTGCAGGCACTCGGATTGGTCGTATCCGAAGAACTGGACCAAGCGTTCGACGATACGGTGCCTGCCGGTCTCGTCATCACCACCGATCCCGAATCCGGGGTCGACGTGGAAGAAGAGACGATGGTCACCCTCATCATTTCCCAGGGTGTTGAACCCACCGCACTTCCTCCCCTCCTGGGCTTACCCCTGGAGGAATCAGAAACCCGCCTCACCGAGGCCCGCCTCACACTGGGCACGGTGGAGCGCAAATACTCGGATACCGCCCCGAGCGGCGTCATCACCGAAGTCACCAACGACGCGGGTGTCACGATTGCACCGGGGACCGAATTGGACGCGGAAGCCGTCGTGAACCTCGTGACGAGCGCCGGCTCACTACCCGATGTCGAAGGTTTGAGTGTCGAACAAGCACAAGAGGCTCTTCAAGAGGTGGAACTCCAGGGCGTTGTGGGAGGAGACGGCGAATTCTCGGAAACAATCGACGAGGGCCTCGTCATCCAGTACTCCCCCTCCACACACGATGCGGTCGAACCGGGCGACACGGTGACCCTCACAATTTCTCGAGGACCACCGCTGGTCACTATTCCCGACCTGGTGGGCGAGACCATCCAGGATGCCGTTGATGCCCTCGAGGACCTGGGCTTAGAAGCGGACGTCCGCACGGTTTTGCCGGAAGATTCCTGGTCGGATTCGCGCGCGGAAGTGACCAGCGTTGAACCCGCAGAGGGTCAGCAGGTTCCCATCGGCACGACGGTGGCGATTAGAAGCTTCGCCTAGCTGGCTGTGATCGCGAGTTCTTCGGCCACCAAAAACGACAGCTCCAGCGACTGCTGGTGATTGAGCCTCGGATCACACAGCGACTCGTAGCGGGTTTCGAGTCCCAACTCGTCAATCTGCTGGGTGCCCCCCATGCACTCGGTGACGTCGTCTCCGGTCAGCTCGACGTGGAGTCCACCCGGGTGGGATCCCACCTCCCGATGGGCTTCGAAAAACCCTTTCACTTCATCGACGACGTCATCAAACAACCGCGTTTTGAAACCCGTTTGGGTCGTAATGCCGTTTCCGTGCATCGGGTCAGTGATCCAAATGGGCATCGCCTCGCTGTTCTCAGCGGCTTCCAACAGCGGTGGGAGGACGTCACGAATATTGCTGGCGCCCATGCGGGTGATGAAAGTTAGACGCCCGGGAATGCGATCGGGGTCGAGGATGTCGATTAATTTATGCATGTCGTCGACGGTCGTCGACGGCCCCAGCTTCACCCCAATCGGGTTTTGCACCCGGGAGAAGAAGTCCACGTGTGCTCCGTCCAGATCCCGGGTGCGCTCGCCGATCCAGACAAAGTGTGCGGAGGTGTCGTAGGGCAGGCCGGTTCGTGAATCAATGCGAGTCATTGCCCGCTCGTACTCCATCAAAAGACCCTCGTGGCTGGCAAAAAAGTCCACCCGTTTCAGCTCATCAAAGTTCGCCCCGGCCGCTTCCATGAACTTCACGGCTCGGTCAATTTCCCGGGCGAGCCCCTCGTAGCGACGGTTGGCGGGATTTTCCGCGAAGCCCTTATTCCAGCTGTGAACCATGCGAAGGTCCGCGAAACCCCCCTGGGTAAACGCTCGAATGAGATTCAAGGTGGAGGCCGCGGTGTGGTACCCCTCCAGCATCCGCTCGGGCTTGGGCGTGCGAGAGGCCTCGGTAAATTCAAAGCCGTTGACCATGTCTCCGCGGTACGCCGGCAGGGTGACCCCGTCACGCGTCTCTTCGTTACTCGAGCGAGGCTTGGCAAACTGGCCCGCCATACGCCCCATCTTGACCACGGGCAATGAGGCACCGTAGGTCAGAACCACGGCCATCTGCAGGATTGTTTTCACCCGATTTCGAATCTGGTCGGCCGTCGCCCCCGCAAAGGTCTCCGCGCAGTCGCCGCCCTGCAGGACAAACGCTTCCCCTTTGGCAACAGTGGCCAACTGATTTCTCAATAAATCGACTTCACCGGCGAATACCAGCGGGGGAACCCGCATCAAATGCTCTGAGACCGCATCGGCGGCGCGCTGATCGGGCCACGGTGGCTGCTGTTTCACCGGCCGAGTGCGCCAATGGTCCAACCCTTCAATGACTTCAGGGCTCGGCTCCACCACCACTTCAGTGGGGTCGATCATGGTCGAAACGTTCATGGGTCTCGTATTCCTCATCCGCGTAGACAGCCGCTCCAGCCTACTTCAGCCGGGGCATCGACCACTCTCAGCGGGGGTCGGTCTGGTGTCGCACGGTCGTGGCGTAGACGTCGATATAT
This sequence comes from Pontimonas sp., assembly GCF_031581085.1. Classification (NCBI taxonomy): domain Bacteria; kingdom Bacillati; phylum Actinomycetota; class Actinomycetes; order Micrococcales; family Microbacteriaceae; genus Pontimonas; species Pontimonas sp. The sequence continues at coordinate 64,395 of NZ_JAVLBO010000004.1, read as the reverse complement.
TCTTGCCCGCTCAGCTGATTGATTCGATACATAATCTCGTCGGTGATCGAGCGCAAGACAAAGCGATCACCCTCCATGCCCTCAAAGCGAGAGAAGTCGAGGGGCTCCCCCATGCGCACCGTCACTTTTTTCACCCGGGGAAGTCGCTCCCCCAACGGCATGACCTTGTCTGTTCCGATCACGGCCACCGGGATGACCGGCACGTGGGCCTCGAGGACCATTCTCGCTACCCCGGTGCGACCCCGGTAGAGGCGACCATCCGGTGAGCGGGTCCCCTCCGGGTAGAGGCCGAGGATTCTCCCCTCCGCTAACACCTGCAATCCGGTATTCAGCGACGCTTCCGAGGCTTTACCCCCCGCACGATCGATGGGGAGCTGACCCGAGGCCGTGAAGAACCACTTCACGATTGCCCCGCGCACGCCTTTGCCCGTGAAGTAGTCACTTTTTGCGAGATAACTCATTCTTCTGGGCACCGCGAGTGGCAGAAAAACGCTGTCGACGAAGGAGAGATGGTTGCAGACGATGATGGCGGGACCCTCGCGGGGAATATTGTCCACACCCTCGATATGGGGCCGAAAGACGGTCGAAAAGAGCGGGCCAAGCAGCCCATTTTTCAACCACCAGTAGAACACGGTCACACCCCCGTCAAAGAGCCCAGACTAGTGCTTCAGCGACTGCTCTAGGCGCTCCGCGAGCAACCCGGCCCCGATGATCCCGGCCGCATTACCCAGGTGGGCGGGGACGATCTGGGGGAACGCGGCGCTTCTTCGCCCCTCCAGTGCGTCCGTTGTACCGTGCTGGATCGCCTGGAAGAGCTCCTCACCGAGACGCTCGCTCACACCACCGCCGATCACTGCAATGGAGGGGTCGACCACGGCCTGAATGTGCAGCAGAGCCGCAGTAATCCCTCGGGCCACCTGATTGACCAGTGTGTGCCTCAGCTCCGGGGCATCCCGAAGTGCCCGCTCCAGTTCTTCGGCGGAGTCGAGACGAGTGCCCAACTGCGTACTCGCTGCTCTCAACAGAGCGGTGCCAGACGAGACTGTCTCCACGCACCCGCGCTGTCCGCAGCCGCAGAGCACACCGCCGGGCTGGACGACAATGTGCCCCAGTTCACCGGCCACACCGCGGGCACCCGTAAGCACTTCTCCCTGAAGGACAACAGCACCGCCCACCCCTGTCCCCAGGGTGAGCATCACCATCGAGGATTCCTCGCGCCCAGCACCGAGCGCGTATTCGGCAAAACCTGCCGCGTTTGCGTCATTTTCCAGCACGACGGGCACCTTCAGGCGCTCCTCCAGCTCCAGGCGAAGGGGCCGTTGTTCCCAGGCAATGTTGGGCGAGAGCTCAATGCGCTCGCGCGCCGGGTCGACAAATGCGGCGACGGCGACCCCCACGCGCTCTCGACGGGGGAACTCCTCGGCGAGTGCGACGGTGGCGGCGACAATATCGTCGGGATCCGAGGGTGTCGAGACCTGTCGAATTTCCCCCTCAAGGCCCTCTGGACCGACCAGACCGGCCTTAATGGACGTTCCACCAATATCGATTCCGAGGCTCTGCACCCGCCTTAGTGTAAAGCCTTCCCCGCGCCAAAAAGCATCTCAGGAGCCGTCGCCACCTGCACCCGCCGGGACCCTCCGCGCTGCGCTCCACCGCCCATGCCAAGGCTTGCGCTCTCGGCGAGTCAGGGGTTGGAGAACCATTCCGATTCACGAATCGCCCGCATCGCCTCCCGTTTGATCTCGGGCTCCAACCCTTCGATGTAGAGGTGACCATCGAGGTGATCGCATTCGTGTTGTAGCGCCTGGGCGAGAAGCCCCTCACCGATGAGGACCACCTCTTTGCCGTCCAGGTCGACTCCCCGCACCGTTGCACGCGGGTAGCGAAGACGCGGGAAGCTCAGTCCCGGGACAGAGAGGCAACCCTCATCCACGGTCTCTGGCTCACCCTCCACAGAAACCAACACCGGGTTCAGGACATAGCCAATTTCGGAATCGACGTTGTAGCTAAACGCCCGGAGGCCCACTCCAATTTGGTTAGCGGCGACTCCCGCTCGGCCGGGCTCCTGCACGGTGTCGATCAGGTCATCGACCAGGGCGCGCGTCGCCGGGTGGGCGGGGTCGACCGGGTCGGTAGGACTGCGAAGTATCGGGTCGCCAAATACCCGAATCGGTCGAGAGCTCACCGCACTAGCGTCCCGATGACTCCGCGACGCCCTCGACAACCAGCGCAGCCAAATCCCGCGCGGCAAGACGAGTGAGGGGACTCAGTGTGTCCCACTCGATAATTGACCCGGCCGCCAACATCGGGTCGTAGGGGATGCGCACCACGTCACGCACACGAGACAGGAAGTGATCTTCGATTTCTTCGAGTTTGACGACGTTGGTGCCCTGCGTCGCGGTGTTCAACACGACAATGGTCTGGCGCACCAGATCGTTCCACCCATTAGCTTCCAACCAGGTCAGAGTCTCTGACGCGAGCCGCGCCTCATCGATACTCCCTCCCGAGACCACCACGAGACCGTCTGCACGCTCCAGGGTGGGCTTCATCACGGAGTGGACCACACCGGTACCGCAGTCGGTCAGAATAACCGAATAATACCGAGCGGCCGCGTCGGCCACGACGTTGTAATCGTCTTCGTCGAAGGCCTCAGCGAGTTGGGGGTCGGTGTCGGAGGCCAGAACATGCAGGCGGGTCTTGTCTTTTGACACCAGCTCCGCAAAATCGGTAAAACCCCGAATCCCGGCGATGAGTTTCACCACATCGCGGACAGTGGCCGCGGTGGAGCGTGGCACCCTCTCGGAGAGTGTGCCGCGGTCAGGGTTTGCATCGATCGCGATGACCCGGTCATCGCGGACCTCAGCAAGCGCCATTCCCAACAGGGTGGTCACGGTGGTCTTGCCCACTCCCCCTTTACGCGTCAGGACTGGAACGTAGCGAGCGTCTCCGTCGAAGGGGCGTGCAATACGCGCTGAGAGTTCTTTCCGAGCCCTGACGGCGCGGGAATCGCCCACATTGATTAAGTGGAACGAGAGCTCATAGAGCATCCGTTGAAAAAAGCCTTCCGGAGGCTCGACCGTCTTCTTGTGGTCTAATAGACGCTCCTCGGTGAGCATCCCACTGGCCTCAGGGCCCCCGCCGCTCGGACGTGCCGGCGACTTGTCACCGGTCACAGGTGCCTCCAGCACCACAGAATGGCTGTCGACCTGGTCGCTTCCAATCGCTGAGGGATCGACCTGGTGTTCATCGAGCACCGAATCGTGCTCGGCAGAATCCGTTGATGCACCCTCGCCGGAGGCGACTGCCTGAGGGTTGTCCTGAGCGGCGTCTTTGTTGTCCGCTGTGGCGTCCTCAGCGGACTGAGCCGCAGCGCTGTCATTGTTTTTTGCTCTAGCCACACTTGCTCCTTCGTGCCCGCTGCAGCGGGCCCACTCACTCTAGCGCGAGCCACTCGGGGAAGAGAGTGGCCGGCGGGGGTTACCTCACTGGTCGGAAATGACGAGCAGCAGGTCCGCGGCCTCAACGGCCTGGGTGAGCCCCACGGCGAGCCGGGAGACTACCCCCTCGACCTGACTGGTGATGGAGGCTTCCATCTTCATCGCTTCGATGGTGGCCACCACCTCGCCCACAGAAACCTTCTGGCCGACCTCGACTTTCAGCGTGGTCACTCCCGCGAAAGGCGCAGCGACGTGTCCTGGCTGTGTGGGATCGGCTTTTTCCGCCTGAGGGATTTCCACGCTGACACTCCGGTCGGGAACAACGACCGGGCGCATTTGGCCGTTCAGGCTCGCCATCACCGTGCGCATCCCCCGCTCGTCGGTGTCACTCATGGCCTCGAGTTCGACATACAAACTCACTCCGGGCTCCACATTGACCACAATCTCTTCGCCCACACGCAGTCCGTAGAGATAATCGCGAGTGTCGATGACGGAGACATCACCAAACTGGTTCACCACCGCCTCATACTCCTGTGCGGGGCCGGGAAAGAGCAGGTGGTTCAGCAGGGTTTGGCGATCTCGACCCGGCACAAGCAGGGTCGCCCGTTGTGAATCATCGATTGGTTCTTGCTGGAGATTTCTCGTGCGGCCAGCCATAATTTTCGTTCGAAACGGTTCGGGCCATCCGCCGGGCGGGTCTCCGAGCTCCCCGGCCATAAACCCGATGACCGAATCGGGAATGTCGTATTTATCCGGGTTGGCTTCGAAATCGTCGGGGTCGACACCGGCAGCGGCCATCTGCAGGGCCAAGTCGCCGACCACTTTTGACGAGGGCGTCACTTTGGTCGGACGGCCCAAGATTCGGTTAGCTGCCGCATACCAGTCCTCGATCGCTTCGAACCGGTCGGCGAGCCCGAGTGCGATGGCTTGCTGGCGCAGGTTCGAGAGTTGACCGCCCGGAATTTCGTGGTGGTACACCCGACCCGTGGGGGCGGGTAAGCCGGACTCGAAGGGCGCATAGACAGCTCGGACGGCCTCAAAATAGGGCTCCAGGGCAAAGACATTCTGAAGGTCAATTCCCGAATCCCTGGGCGTGTTTTCCAACGCGGCAATCAGTGCGGAGAGGGAGGGCTGGCTGGTCGTGCCCGACAGCGGAGCCGCCGCGGCATCCACCGCATCGACCCCCGCCCGCGAGGCGGCGAGGAGGGTCGCCAACTGGCCGCCGGCGGTGTCGTGGGTGTGCAGGTGAACCGGCTGATCGAAGCGCTCCCGCAGCGCACCAACCAGCGTGTAGGCCGCTTCGGCGCGAAGCAGACCCGCCATGTCCTTAATCGCGATGATGTGCGCACCCGCCTCGACGACCTCTTCGGCGAGGCGCAGGTAGTAGTCGAGGGTGTAAAGGTCTTCGGCGGGGTCCAGGAGGTTTCCGGAATAACACAGCCCCACTTCAGCGAGGGAGCGGCCAGTCTGACGTACCGCATCGATGGCGGGGCGCATCTGATCGACGTTGTTCAGGGCATCAAAGATTCGGAAAATATCGACACCCATCGCACTGGCTTCGTCGACAAAGGCGTCGGTCACTTCCGTCGGGTAGGGCGTGTAGCCCACCGTGTTGCGGCCACGAAGGAGCATTTGCAGGTTGACGTTGGGCAGCGCTTCGCGCATCCGACCCAGCCGCTCCCACGGGTCCTCACCCAGAAACCGCAGCGCCACGTCGTAGGTCGCCCCGCCCCAGGCTTCCAACGAGAGCAGGTCCGGAGTGAGCCTGGAGACGGCGGGCAGTACATCGACCAAATCTTTCGTGCGCACCCGGGTGGCCAGCAAAGACTGGTGGGCGTCGCGAAAACTGGTGTCCGTAATCGCCAGAGCAGATTGCTCGCGAAGCGCGCGCGCAAAACCTTCCGGGCCCAGTTGCTCGAGCCGCCCTCGAGAGCCCTGGGCGGGCTCGGCGAGCAGGTCGACCTCGGGCAGTTTCTCACTGGGTCGTATCAGGCCACGACCGTCACCGTGGGGCTGATTAACCGTGACGTCAGCCAACCAGGTCAGCAATTTTGTGCCCCGGTCTTTGGAGGCCCGCGGCGTGATCAGTTCTGGGTGTTCGTCGATGAACGACGTCGAAACATCCCCGGCGACAAAGGATTCATCGGCCAAGACCGCTTGGAGGAAAGCAATGTTGGTGTGGACGCCACGAATCCGAAATTCGGCGAGGCCTCTCCTGGCCCGGCGAACAGCCTGATCAAAATCTCGACCGCGGGTGGTCATTTTGGCCAACATCGAATCGAAGTAGGGCGAGATTTGTGCGCCCTGGTTCACCGTTCCCCCATCGAGGCGAATGCCGGCACCCCCCGGAGAGCGGTAGGTGGTGATTTTGCCGGTGTCTGGTCGAAAATCGGCGCTGGGGTCCTCGGTGGTGATCCGACACTGCAGCGCAGCGCCGCGCACCTCGATGGTGTCTTGACTGAGTCCCAGCTCGGCGAGGCTCACCCCGGCGGCAATCTGCATTTGCGCGCCCACCAGGTCCACGTCGGTGACTTCTTCGGTCACCGTGTGTTCGACCTGGATTCGCGGGTTCATTTCGATGAACACGTGTTGGCCGGCCCGCTCACCGGCGGTGTCCAACAAAAACTCCACCGTTCCCGCATTGACGTAACCCACCTGGCGGGCGAAAGAGACGGCGTCGGCGAGCATGGCGTCTCGAATCGCGGGGTCAAGGTTTTGGGCGGGGGCAATTTCAATCACCTTTTGGTGGCGCCGCTGCAGCGAACAGTCTCGCTCAAAAAGATGCAGTGTGTCGCCGGCGGAGTCGGCCAAAATCTGGACCTCAATGTGACGAGGGCGCACGACGGCTTGTTCGATGAACATGCGGTCATCGCCAAACGCGGAGGCCGCTTCACGCATCGCCGCCTCCAGCGCGGGGCGCAGCAGCTCGCGGCTTTCCACCCGGCGCATGCCACGTCCACCACCGCCAGCCACCGCTTTGGCAAAAACGGGGTAGCCGATATCGTCCGCTGCGGCGATGAGCGCGTCGACGTCGGTCGTCGCCTCACTCGATTCGAGGACGGGCACCCCCGCCGCGCGAGCCGTATTTTTCGCTTCGACCTTATTTCCCGCGAGGTTGAGGGCTCGCTCCGGGGGCCCGACGAAGGTCAGGCCGTTGTCGTGGGCCTTTCGGGCGAGTTTGGGATTTTCGCTGAGAAAACCGTAACCGGGGTAGATCGCGTCGGCTCCCGATTCGAGCGCCACGCGAATGATTTCGTCGATGTCTAGGTAGGCCCGCAGTGGGTGGCCAAGCTCTCCAATGCGGTAGGCCTCATCGGCTTTCATGCGGTGTAGTGAATTGCGGTCCTCTTGGGGGTACACCGCGACGGTTTTTGCCCCCAATTCGTAGGCCGCGCGAAACGCCCTGATCGCGATTTCGCCACGGTTTGCGACAAGAATTTTGTCGAACACGTCACAGCCCTCCTATTACCGGCGACACACCCCGATTTCCACCGCGGTACGCCCTCGTCCAAGCCTACTGAGGTTAAGCTGTGGTGACATGCGCGTGGTGAGTGTGAGTTCTCTTAAGGGTGGCGTCGGCAAGACGACGGTAACCCTCGGTGTGGCATCGGCTGGCTTCGCTCAAGGCCAACGCACTCTGGTCATCGACATGGACCCGCAGTCAGACGCGTCCACCGGCTTGGATGTGATAATGGGCAACCACCTCACGGTTGCTCACGTGCTGGGTAACCCCAAATCTCAGACAATTCGCCAGGCAATCGCCCCATCGGGCTGGACCAAAAATCACCGCGGAACGGTCCACGCGATGCTGGGCTCACCCGCCAACATGCAGTTTGATACCCCGATGTTGACCAGGCGGGAGATTTGGCGGATGGAAGAGGTGTTGGCCGAGTTGGAAGCCGACTACGACCTCGTCATTCTCGACTGTCCCCCGTCTCTCAACGGCCTGACTCGGATGGCCTGGACGGCCAGTGATCGCGTGTTGGTGGTCACCGAACCGAGCCTTTTTTCCGTCGCGGCGACGCAGCGCGCCTTTCGCGCGGTCGATGAGCTACAGCGCGCAGTCTCGCCCAGACTGAGACCTCTGGGGGCCGTGATCAATCGCGTGCGCCCGCAATCCATCGAGCACCAGTTCCGCATCGATGAAATGCGGGAAATGTTTGGCACGAGGGTTATCGAACCGCCACTGCAAGAGCGTGTCGTGCTGCAGCAGGCGCAGGGTTCGGCCACGCCCGTGCACCTCTGGCCGGGAGAATCGGCAGAGGAGGCCGCAGCGCTCTTCGATGCCCTTCTGGTGCGAATTCAACAAGACGTGCCAATCGGCACTGGAGCCTAGGAGCGCTCATGGCCCGCGCGGTCTAAACCGCGCTCTGCACGCCCCGCCGACAGTGTCCAGCCAGCGGGGTGTTTCACCCTCGCGGGGAGAGTCGTGCTAGCTGGCTCGGCGGCTTCGCCGAGCAGCCAGCTCGTCTCGAGGGTCGAGTGTGGCGTCGGTCGTTTCCGCGCTCACCAGGGTGGATTCCACTTCGCGCAGGACTTTCCCGACCGCAATTCCAAACACTCCCTGACCCCTGGAGACCAGGTCGATGACCTCGTCGTTGGAGGTGCACAGATACACCCGCGCGCCATCGCTCATCAGAGTGGTTTGGGCTAGATCTTCCACGCCGGAGCTTCGCAGCTGCTCCATCGCGACGCGGATTTGCTGAAGCGAAATTCCGGTATCGAGTAGGCGCTTGACGAGTTTGAGGACCAAGATGTCCCGGAAGCCGTAGAGACGCTGCGAACCCGAACCCACCGCATTTCTGATGGTGGGTTCGACCAGTCCGGTGCGCGCCCAATAGTCCAGCTGCCGATAACTGATTCCGGCAGCGGCCGCGGCGACTTGGCCGCGGTAACCGTGGTCGGCGTCCAATTCAGGCAAGCCGTCGGTGAAGAGAAAATCTCCGGGGTGTGTCCCGTGGCCGGAAGGCGTGTAATCCATCACTAACGCTCTACCTTCATCCTCTAGTTGACAGTTAGGCTCGCTCCCCCACTGTACTGATCGATGTCACCGACAGTGGGATTGGGGGCTGGCGATACGCTCGGGCGTGTCGCCAGCTCTGCCTGCTACGACTCTAACCCCTCCAGTGCCTGGCGCACTAGGGCCACACGCAGTTGCTGGACGATATCGGCCAATTCGCGTTGGAGTTCTTTGTGGGAGCGCTTCGACTCCGCACTCTTCTCACTTTTTGCGTCCACCGCGTGGCACACCAAATCGACCTCGCGGGCGACCGCCTGGCTGAGGCCGCGTAGGTGGCGCGGGGTGAGACCAAAAGTCTCGGCCTGCACGAGCGATTCGACAACGCGCAGATGGTGCGGGTCAAATAGTGGCCCAGGAGAGATCAAGCCCTGGGAGATCGCCTCATCCACCAGTTCCTTACTCGCCCCACTCCGGGCAATCAATTCTTTCCGCTCCAGGGTGTTGGGCCGCCCGACGGCCACCGGCTGAACGACCCGCGACACCCCGGGAAGCTCCGGTGAACCCCCCGCATCGAGCTCGTCGAGGTAAGACTTGATCACCTTCAGCGGCAGGTAGTGATCGCGCTGGACCCCCAAAATGAAGCGCAACCGCTCCACGTCCGAGTGGGAATAGGTTCGGTAGCCCGCGGGCGTGCGACCGGGCTTGACCAGATGGCGGTCTTCGAGAAAACGCAATTTCGACGGCGAAAGGTCGGGAAACTCGGGGCTTAGCCGTTGGAGCACCTGTCCAATGGACAGTAAGTTACGTGCCGGCTCTGGAGTGGTCGCCGGGCTCACCCCCGCCACCTATGCGCCCCGCTCGGTCTGGCCGGCCGAGGGATAAAACGTCATGCGAAATTTTCCCACCTGCACTTCAGCGCCCTCGTGGAGAAGCGCCTGGTCGATGAGCACACCATCGAAATAGGTCCCATTGAGCGAACCCATATCGCGTACTTCAAAAGAGTTGCCGTGGCGTACGAATTCTGCGTGCCGGCGAGAGACCGTGACGTCGTCCAAAAAAATATCCGCCTCGGGGTGGCGACCGGCAATGGTTCGGTCCTGATCGAGCAAAAACCGCGCTCCGATACCCGGTCCCCGGCGCACGATGAGCAGGGCAGATTCGGCAGGAAGAGCCTGAACAATGTCTTGTTCTTCCAGACTCAAACCGTTTTCTAAGCCTTGAATCTTCGATTCAAAATCGGGCCCGAAGCGCTGAGTGCTTGAGGTGTCATCGGAGGGAGCTTGTCCGTCCTCAGAGTGATCCACCATGACCTAGCCTTCCGTCGTGGCTGCTAGCGTACCGGACTCATCGGGGCGCCCTGCACGCCGTGTGCGGGCAATACCCACGGCATCGAGAAGATACAAAATCCCCGCCCACCAATACAAGACCACGCCCGCGACAACGACCGCCCACGCAAACGGGGAGACGTAGACCGAGACACCCTCAAACACACTGACCAGGAGAAAGAGCGGTAGGGACAGCAGCAGGGCAAATGTGGCCCATTTCCCCATCCACTTCACCGGGAGAACCCCGACCCCAAAACGGCGAAAGATGAGCGTGCCGGCGCCCAAGAGCACATCGCGTCCCAGCACGACCAGCACCACCCACAGGGGCACGACGTCCCGAAACGTCAACGCCACCACCACCGCGGCAATAAACAGCCGGTCCGCGAGGGGGTCCAATAACTGGCCCAGTACCGATACCTGTCCCAACCGACGCGCCAAGGCGCCATCGACAAAATCCGTGGAGACCGCAACGACCAGGACGATCAACCCGATCAGGTCATCGCCTCGCCACACAAGCCACAAAAACAGCGGAATGGCTCCGAGACGAAGCACACTGACCAGATTGGGAAGGGTCGCAATTCGGCGGCTCACCGCAATAGCGCCGGAGGGAGTCTCACCCCCGTCAACCCTCTGCCCCACAGTGCGATCTGGCACGTCATTAGTCTACGGCTGACCCAGATGTTTTCTCAGCAAAATCACGGCGACATGGGCGTGGCGGAGCCCACTATTGCCGGGTGTGCTTCCTACGCTGTGGAGTTATGTCTTGCATACGATTCAATACCCCCGCTCAAAAAGAGCAGTTGGAGAACCTCCGCTCGCACAGCGACACCGACGCGGTCGCCGCGTTCCTCTCTCCCGCCATCAGCGAATCGAAAATCAGACGAATCGAGGCGATGGCTCGAGATGACCACCCCAAGATTCGAGAGAGTGCTGCGCTGTCCTATCACGCTCCCGAAGCGGTCTACCACGCGCTCGCCCAAGATTCCGATGAGGGTGTGCGCCAGTGCTTGGCGAGAAACCCGCACACCCCGTGCGAGGTATTGCGCCAGCTGGCGAGTGACCCCAGTGAGAAGGTGCGGGCGTTCGTCGCCATCAACTACAACGTCCCCGAAGACGCCATGGAGGCACTATCGGGCGACCCCAGCGAGACAGTTCAAGCTCTCGTCTCCTGGAAAGCCTCTCTCCGGGAAGATCAACCCGTAGGGGTCTAGCGACGGGCTATCGTCCCGCATTGTCACCGGGGTTTCCCCGCTGGTGAGTGTCACACCAGGGGTATCACACCAGGGGTGTCACACCCGGTTATTACCCCGGGTCTCTAGCGCTTGTGCTGTGCAGCCGGCCTGCGCTCCAACACCATGAGGGCGACAACGATGACCACTCCGAGGGCTGCCCAGAGCAGTGCGGGCACGAGTTGATCTATCACCGGGGTCAACAGCACCCGCTCGTCGGTCTGCCACGGCCACAGGGCACGAAGCGATCCCAACAACAACCCCGTCATCACCGTCAGGGTGAGAGCCCTGGCCCGCTGCAACAACCACTGCAGCAGGACCACGAAGGAGCCCAAACCCAAGAGGGCGCCCGCAATAAAGAGACCCAGGTAGCCGAAATCTCGGTCGTTGACCGCCGCGAGCGTAGGTTGGTAGAGGCCCAGGGAGAGCAGCAGGAAAGACCCGGAAACTCCGGGGAGGACTAGTGCGCAGACCGCCAAAGCGGCCGAGGAGATAATCATCCACGGCTGCGGGTCGACCTGGTTCAGCGGAGCGAAACCCAGCACCAGAAAAACCCCCGCCCCCACGGCCAGGACCAACACGATACGCGAGAGGCCAAAGGGCTCCCCCACCATTCGGATGGGCACCGCCAGCGACGCGACGATCAGCCCGGCGAAAAACGCCCGAGTGAGCTCCGGAAACTGATCAATCAGTGGCTCGATCACGGCGGCCGCTGCCACAATCGCCACCAGCATCCCCGCAGCGATGAGGGCAAGGCGAAACCAGGGCAGTGCTCGCAGTGCGGGCCAGTCCCGTGATCGCTTCGAGGGCCGAAACAGCGCGAGGGCCGCACGCACCATGACGGCAGCGGAAGAAATCAGGGTGTCATAGATGCCCACCAGAAGCGCAATGGTCCCCCCGCTGACACCCGGAATGATCTCGGCCACACCGATCGCCCCACCGCGCACCGTGTCGACAAGTCGCGCACCCCACGCCCTCATCGACCCACCCTCCGACCGATGAATCGGCGCACTCTGCCGAGGAGTTTCTTCAGCTGGTAGCTCCAGCGATACTTCTTCACACCCAAACCGCGGGATTCCACCCATTCTCGGTCGGCAGCCTTATCCAGGGTCACGGTCTCCGGGTGCACGAGAGGGAGAATCGCCTCGGTCGCCTTGGCCGCGCGCAGCGAATCACCCGATGTGTGGGTGGCGTCGGGGCGATTCCAGCCAATATTGCTCACCAGGTTCACTCTCGGAACGGCCACCAAGCCACCGTTTTTCTGGACGGTGAACTTCCACTTATAACCCCAGGCATCGATGCCGCTAGTGAAATAGTGGTCAAAACTTTTTCGACGCACCCGGCGCTCGACTCGATCCGGATACATCTGACGCTCGGTCGAACTCGCGCGAATCGCGGGCCAGCCGGAGAGCTCATGATCGAAGTGCCTCCAGGCCCTCGCCCAGGTCGCCCACCCCCAAATCAGTGGGTCGCGGATAAAGCCGTAACTGGCACCGTGCGAAATCGGCAGATCGACTGAATTGTCACCGGAGATGCACCAGACGCGGTCATCGTCGCGGTATTTTTCGAGTAGTTGATCGCAGTAGCCAAAAAAGTCCGGGTGGGGCACGCAGTCATCTTCCAGGATGATGCCCTCATCGACGTGGGAAAAAAACCAATCGAGGGCTCCAGACACCCCGGCAAAGAGTCCCTGATTGTTCTCGTTATAGCGATAGTGAACGGTGGGGCTCCAGTCGACCATCTCGTCGATTACGGCCCGGGTGTCCTGGACTTTGGTGGCTTCGCCCTCCGCGCCTTCACGGGGTCCGTCACTAAAAACGAAGAGTTCACGAGGCTGCGCCCGCTGCAGCGCCCCCAATACTTTCGCGGTCGTATCGGGGCGATTGAAAGACAACAGCAACACGGGCGATGTCGTAGAAATAGTGGTTCTCCTCACGGCGCTACCGCCCTCAGTGTAGGGCTCGGTGGACAAGGCATCGGAGCGCACGCGCTCCCCGGGGCCTAGCGGCCCGTGGGCCTCAGCCCCTGTTCGTACTGCCAAATAGCTCTCGCGACAACTTTTCGATCCCGCGAGTGCACAATCGCTCTGAGTGTCGCAGCCAAGACAAAACCGATGATGGCACCGGCGGAATTGGCATAGATGTCGTACACGCTGGAGACTCTCTCGCTGAGAAACTGCCCCTGAAAGTGTTCAATGAAAGCAGAAAACCCGGGACCGATTAACACGGTGAGAGCCGAGAGTCGTTGGGGCAGCAGGATGGCGACGATGAAACCGAAGGGAACAAACATCCCCACGTTCGCCAGGAACTCTATTTCGCCATAGCCAAACCAGGTCGGCACACCGTTTCGGTGGAGCACCTCGATAAGGCGCAGCACCGCGTTTTGATAGTTGACGTCCATTTGGGTGGGCGAGAGCGTCACCGCGAGTATCAGGCCGCTGTAGGCGAAGAGGATGGCCAACCCAATGAGGAGCCGCAGTCGGCTTTTGCGTGGAGCCTTCCCCATGAGCGACATATCAGGTCCTTTGTGGCCGCAGTGATTGGTGTGCCCTTTGAGCGTAGTGGCGCGAGCTCGCTGTGCGCGGTGCAGATTCGCTCCGCCCACACACACGCAGATGAGGGGCCCGACGGGGGCCCCTCATCTGTTGCGTCGGTGCGGCGATTAGGAGTTCTGGTATTCGCCTTCGAGGGCGTAGCCCTCTTCACCGTGGACGATGGTGTCGATTCCCGCCACCTCGTCTTCGTTGGTCACTCGGAAGCCCATGGTCTTCTCGATCGCGAAGCCGATGATCAGCGCCGCAATGAAGGAGAAGATCAGGACACCGAATCCTGCAATCGCCTGGACGATCATCTGACCGAAGTCACCACCGGTGAACAGGCCAGTACCGGTCGCGAACAGACCCAAGTACAGGGTTCCGACCATTCCGGCCACGAGGTGGATTCCCACGACGTCCAGAGAGTCATCGAACCCGAACTTGAATTTGAGCTCGACGGCCAAAGCGGAGAGGATTCCCGCCACGATACCCAGAATGACCGCGAAGGTCGGGGTCACGTTGGCACAGGCCGGGGTGATGGCCACGAGACCGCTCACCGCACCGGAGGCAGCACCCACGGAGGTCGGTTTGCCGTCTTTGATCTTCTCAATGAACAGCCACCCGAGAATGGCTGCCGAGGTGGCGACCAGCGTGTTCAGGGTAATTAAGCCCGCAAGCTCCATGCTGTTGGCGTATTCGGCGCCCACGTTGAACCCGAACCAGCCAAACCACAGCAGAGCCGCACCCAGCATCACCAACGGAACGTTGTGAGGCTTGTGCGCACCCTTTTCGAAGACCACCCGTCGGCCAAGAACAATGGCCAAGGCCAGCGCCGCTGCACCGGCGTTAATGTGCACGGCGGTACCGCCGGCGTAGTCAATGACTTCGGGCAAACCCAAGGTCTCGCCGAGGTTCATGATCCATCCGCCGCCCCAGACCCAGGCAGCAACCGGGAAATAGACCAGCGTCGACCAGATGCCCGCGAAGACCATCCAGGACCCAAACTTCGCACGGTCCGCGATAGCGCCCGAAATCAACGCCGTGGTGATGATCGCAAAGGTCGCGCCAAACGCTGCCCCGATGAGATCCTCGTTCGAACCGGCAATGCCCCCCAGTCCAAAGTCAGCAAACGGGTTACCCGAGAACGCCCAGGTGCTCCCCACGGCTGACATGTTGAACCCGTAGAGCACCCACAAGACGCCGACGAGTGCCATCGCGCCGAAGCTCATCATCATCATGCTGACCACGGATTTGGCTTTCACCAAACCGCCGTAGAAAAACGCGAGGCCGGGTGTCATCAACAACACCAATGCGGTGGCCATGACTGCCCAGGCAAGTTCGCCTGTATCCATTTTTTCCCCCTGAGAATTGGTAATCAGTGGAGGCTGTGATCACGCGACCGTTTGGTTGCGTGCACAACGCTCTGTGTGCTCACTCAGTGTGTGGGCGGCGCGTTTCAGGGAAGGCAGCCTGGATGTTACCGGGGCATTACCGAGGCGGCCCCCACGTTAAGACTGTGTTTCTGGCACCCGTTGTGGTGGCGAAGCGGGCCGTGTGGCCTATGGCCCCTCGGCCGATGGCAGCTCGACCAGTCGAGACAGCGCAATCATGCGCGAAGTCGCCCGCAAATATTTCTTTCGATACCCACCAGAGAGCATTGTGTCGTCGAAGACTTCGTCCAGCGCCACGCCGCTGGAGGCGATAGCGACCTGTTGGTCGTAGAGGCGATCAACGAGAGCCACCAGCCGGAGCGCCTGGGCTTGGTCGTGCAGGACGTGCACGTCGTCAAGAATGACCGTGTCCAGATCGCGCACCAGACCAACAAAACGACTCGGGTGGATCAATCGCAGGTGATTGACCACTTGATCAAAGCCGTCCCTGGTCACAGCGCCCGAGTTTTCTGTCGCAATCTGGTCTAACTGCTCAGCGCTGAAGCTCACCGCGTGGCCGTCAAAGTCCCGTTTGCGGTAATCCTCACCCTCGATACGAACGGTGAGAAACTTATCCGACAGGGCAGTAATTTCTCTCAGAAAGTCTTCTGCGGCGAAGCGCCCCTCGCCCAACGCGTTGGGCGGTGTGTTGGACGTCGCCGCGAGACGGGTCCCGGTATTCACCAGTTCACCGAGCAAGCGTGACATGACCATCGTGTCGCCCGGGTCATCGAGTTCAAACTCGTCGATTGCCAAAAAATCTGCGCCCCTGAGATGCTCAACGGCTCCCTGGTAGCCCAGGGCGCCCACGAGCGCGGTGTATTCGATAAACGTTCCGTAATAGGTGCGTCCCGGTGTGCTGTGCCACAGCGCAGCGAGGAGGTGTGTTTTGCCGACTCCGAAACCGCCGTCGAGGTAAATCCCGGGGCGCTCGGGTGATTCTGCTGCCGGCTTCGCCTTGCCAAACCACGACTTCACCCCCGACGGTCGAAAGCTCCCGCCGAGAGCAAACTGTTGAACAGCGGCCAATGCGTCCCGCTGGGACGAGTAGGCGGGGTCGGGGACGTAATTGTCGAGACTAGCCTGCGCGAATTGAGCCGGGGGGTGAAAATACTCCAGCAGATCCGCGGCGCTCATGTCGGGATTTCGCTCCACGAGCCGCGAGGGAGACGATTGGCTGGTCGAATAAACCATTGAAGGGTGTTGCTCCTTTTTTCCCGTGATTTTCCAGCCAATTGGTGGGAGACTGTTCATAGTCTAATCACGTCTAATGCCCAGGTTTCTGGGCAGACCGGGAGTCGCTATGCCCCTACCCACCGATCCTTCGAGCGCCACTCACGACTACGCCCACCCCGAACGCCTGGTGAGCACCGAATGGCTCGCCGAACACTTAGGCACCGAGGGGTTAGTGGTTGTCGAATCGAACGAAGACGTCCTCCTCTACGACACAGGACACATTCCCGGGGCGGTCAAAATCGACTGGCACACCGAATTAAACGACCCTGTCGTGCGCGACTACCTCAACGGAGAGCAATTTGCGGCACTCATGTCGGCGAAGGGAATCTCCCGAGACGACACCATCGTGATTTACGGCGATAAGAGTAATTGGTGGGCCGCCTACGCCCTGTGGGTCTTTAGCCTCTTCTCCCACCCCGATGTTCGCTTGCTCAACGGCGGACGCGATAAGTGGATTGCCGAAGGCCGTGAGACCACCCGGGAGGTCCCGGCGCCACAGGCGGCCGAGTACCCCGTCGTCGCCAGACACGACGAGACCCTGCGGGCGTTTAAAGAAGACGTCCTCGACCACTTCGGCCGTCCACTCATTGATGTGCGCTCTCGTGAGGAATACACCGGTGAGCGCACGCACATGCCCGCCTACCCGGAAGAAGGGGCGCTGCGGGGTGGACACATCCCGACCGCGCAGAGTGTGCCGTGGGCGCAGGCAGCCAACGAGGACGGAACGTTTAAATCTCTCGCGGACTTGAAGGCGGTCTACACCGATCAGGCCGGTGTCGACGGATCAGAGCCCGTCATTACTTACTGCAGGATTGGTGAGCGCTCCAGCCACACCTGGTTCGTGTTGCAGCACCTCATGGGTATCGACAACGTGAAAAACTACGACGGGTCCTGGACAGAATGGGGCTCCGCGGTGCGGGTCCCCATCGCGAAGGGTGACGAGCCGGGCGTGGCCCCTGGGCGATAATGTCTGATTCAGCCGCCACGCTGCCCCAGTCCCTGCGTTCCATTCAGGACGATTTCCTCGCGCTCGGGGTCAATGATCGTCTCCAGTTGCTCCTGGAGTTCTCGGACGAGCTGCCGGAAGTTCCCGACGGAATCGTGCCGGAAGATGCCTGGGAGCGGGTCACCGAATGCCAGTCTCCGGTGTTTATCCACGTCGATGGCGCCACCGACGAACCCACCGTGTATGCCTCCGCCCCCGCGGAAGCTCCGACGACCCGAGGTTTTGCGTCAATTTTGGTTCAAGGCTTCCGGGGCTTGAATACAGACGAAATCTTGGCGGTTCCGCTTGATTTTCCCCAAAGTCTGGGCCTCGAAGAGGCGGTCAGCCTGTTGCGCTTACGAGGAATGGCCGGAATGATTTGGCGAATTCAACGCCAGCTTTCACAACCCGCCGCCGGGTGAGCCCGCTCTCGTGAACCTCTACCGGGTCTACCCCACGAGCGCGCTGCTCGACACCGAGGCTCCAGACGCACCCGAGACACTGGCAAATTGGTTTGCTCCACACCACACCGAGCTCATTCGCTGGGCGCTTGTCTCCTCCCCGCGCGGATTGATGCAAGACCAAGAAGGCCAAAGTCTGGGGCTCTCCCACCCACTCGATCGAAAGATTTTTCGCACCCTGCGAGAGCAGGCCGATGCGGTGATCACCGGAGCACACACCGTCCGAGCCGAACCCGTCGCACTACCCGCTACGGCGCGCCTGGTCATCGTCTCTCGACACGGCGACCTGGCCACCCACCGCATCCTCGCCAGCAGCTTCCGACCGGATGGCATTCTGGTCCTCACCGGGCCACACCCCACGCACGACCCCACCCAGTTTTTTGACCCCGGTGTCGCCCAGCACCGCGAACTGGCCGATGCGTCGTCCATCAGCGCCCCGGATATCGTGAGGGTGCTTCGCTCCGAAGGGTTCCACTCCCTTCTCCTGGAAGGCGGTCTCGAACTGGTGCGCCCGTTTCTCGATGCCCAGTTGGTTGATGAGTGCGTGCTGACCATGACACGCTCCCCCCTGGTGGAGTCCCATCCCCCGCTGCCCTGGTGGGAGAAACACTGGGGGCAATGGAGCGCCAGCGCCGTATTTACCGATGATGCGCGCTACCTGTACACCCGCTACCACCCTCCGCACAGCGCTGAGGCTGTTTCACATCCCTCGGCGCGTTAGCAATCCTGGACAGGCCGGGGCGTTTAGATTGAGGCCATGAGCGCTGCACCCGATGAGCAACTTCCCCCCGAATTCGAGGGGGCCTTACGCACTGTCGCGGACGTGGAATTCCGTGACGATATCCACGTGGCCGATATTCCCGCTCCTGCGGGAATTGCCCCCTTTGCGAGGGCATGGTCGGCGACGATTGATCCTCGCTCCTCCGACGGTGATCACGGTACCGCCCGTCTGGTCATCCTCTACGACCCGTCAGCTCCGGAGAGCTGGTCGGGCACGTTCCGCGCGGTCTGTTTTGCCAAAGCCCCGCTCGACCAGTCCATGGGAGAAGACCCTTTCTTGCCCGAGGTGGCGTGGAGTTGGTTGATGGATGCACTCGCGCAACGAGGCGCCACGTTCTCTCGCGAAGCGGGAACGGCCAGCACCATCATCTCCACCGGCTTTGGCGAGTTGGAATCAGACCGGGTGGGCACCGAAATTGAAATGCGTGTCTCCTGGTCTCCTGGAGGGGACCAACTGGGCGCCCACGTCGAAGCCTGGTCGGAATTTGTGGGAATGCTGGCGGGTTTACCCCCTCAGGTCGAAGGAGTAACGGCTCTTCAGCCGGGCCGCAATCGATGAACGAGAGTTCTTCCACGACCCCAGCGCCGCCTCTTCGCACGCGCTCGGCGCCCGACCACGGCCTCGAAGTCATCACTTCTGGTCGTGACTGGGAACGGGTTTTGGACGTGGTCGCCGCGGGGAGCGGACCCATTGCCCTCGATGTCGAACGAGCAAGTGGTTTTCGCTACTCACAGCGGGCCTACCTGGTGCAAATCTACCGCCGCGGCGGCACCAATTTCTTGGTCGACCCCCTCGAGGTGTCAGACCTCAGTGGTTTCACCACGCGCTTTGGCGACGAAGAGTGGGTTCTCCACGCTGCGAGACAGGACCTCGCCAGCTTGCGTGAAGTGGGTATGTCGCCGCGAAAGCTTTTCGACACTGAACTGGGCGCGCGCCTGGCCGGACTCTCCCGAGTGGGATTGCAGGGCTCGGTGGAAGACCTGCTGGGCGTGCAACTGGCCAAGGAACACTCGGCGGCCGACTGGTCGACGAGGCCACTGCCAGAAGGATGGTTGAACTACGCCGCTTTGGACGTGGAGGTTCTGCCTGACCTGCGAGACGCCATCGCTCGAACCCTGCACGAGGCCGGAAAGGCCGATTACGCCCGGGAAGAATTTGACGCCATCCTCTGTGAAGCACCACCCGCCACTCGCGCAGAACCGTGGCGCAGGCTTTCGGGTCTTCACCAGGTCCGGGGCGCACGCGGTCTCGCCATTGCCCGAGAACTCTGGTGGGCGCGCGAAGAGTTCGCCAAAGCTCAAGATGTCGCCCCGGGCCGGCTGATTCCCGACCGTTCGATCGTCCACGCCGCCATCGAGCGCCCCAGCTCCCAGTCCGCACTGACCGGCTTGAAAAACTTCCACGGGCGCGCGAGCAGGAGCGAAGCACCCCGCTGGTGGGCGGCCATCCAGCGGGGAATGACCACCGAGGAACTTCCGTCCCTGCGCGGTGCGCAGGACACTCTGCCGCCGCCTCGGGCCTGGGCCGACAAAGCCCCTGAAGCCCACCGTCGCTACGTGCTCGCGAGGGATCTCATTCAGCGCGCGGGCCAGCGCATCACGATTCCCGCCGAGAACATCCTCACTCCGGACTATTTGCGCCGCATCTGCTACTCCCCCCACGACCCACACCACCCCAGCACGATCGATGGCCAGCTGGAGAGATTGGGCGCCAGAAGGTGGCAACGCGAGCTGGTACTCCCCCTCCTCGTGGAGGCATTTAGCCAAGCGGCCACCCTCGACGAGCTGGCCGCAACCGACTAGTCGCCCACGGCGCGCACTGCGCCCGACTACTCCGTTGATTCCGAGAGCGATTGCTGTTCGGTGGAGAGGTCCTCATCCGCCTGGCCCGGCAGTGGTCTCGCGACGGGAACTTTCGTCCCCAAGACCTGAGCGACAAGGTTGCGAGCAATATCCTGCGCGGTCAGTCCTACCTCGGCGAGAATCTCCGCGCGGCTGGCGTGATCGAGGAAACTATCGGGAAGACCCAGCTCATCGACCGCCGTGTCGACACCCGCGAGGCGAAGTTCTTGGCGGATTCGGGTCCCGATGCCGCCCACCCGGGTGCCGTCTTCGATACTGGCCACAATTCTGTGGTCTCTGGCCATGTCCACCACGCTGGCGGCAACCGGGACTACCCACCGCGGGTCGATGACGGTGGCGCCAATTCCCTGGTCCGCGAGACGCTCTGACACATCCACCGCCATGTGCGCCATGGGTCCCACCGCCACAATCAGAACGTCCTTGTGGGCGGCTTCGACCAGCACATCGACACCGTCCTCGGTGCGCCGAATGGCCGGCAACTCGGCAGCGACTTGGCCTCGAGGGAAGCGCAGCACGGTGGGAGCATCGTCGACGGCGATGGCCTCGTCGAGTTCTTCGACCAGTCTTTTGGCATCGCGCGGTGCGGCCAGGCGAATACCCGGCACGACCTGGAGGATCGAGAGATCCCACATACCGTGGTGGCTGGCGCCGTCGGGACCGGTCACGCCGGCACGGTCGAGCACAAACGTCACTCCCGCTTTGTGCAGGGCGACGTCCATCATGACCTGGTCAAAGGCTCGGTTGATAAACGTCGCGTAGATCGCGACCACCGGATGCAATCCGCCGTAGGCCATGCCGGCGGCGCTGGTGACGGCGTGCTGCTCGGCGATCCCGACATCTAAGACCCGGCCGGGAAAGCGCTGAGACATTTCGTATAACCCGGTGGGTCGCAGCATTGCCGCCGTAATGCCCACCACTGTGTCGTTTCGTTGGGCCTGTTCGACCATCGCCTCGGAAAAGACCTGGGTCCAGCCCACCGAACCGGAGGTTCCGGTGGACAGCCCGGTGACGGGGTCAATCTGGCCCACCGCGTGAAACTGATCGGCTTCGTCTGCCACCGCCGGGCCGAAGCCTCGACCTTTTTCGGTGATGACGTGGACAATCACCGGCTGCGAATACGCCTTCGCTTGGGTAAACGCCTTTTCCAGGTCGGTCAGGTTGTGACCGTCGATGGGGCCCACATACTTGATGTCCAGGTTCGAATACAGCGCCTCGTTGTTGGCAAACCGGGCGACAAAGCCCCGGACACCACCGCGGATACCCCGATAGATCGCCTTGCCCGGGGCGCCGAAAAGACTAAAGAACGCCTCGCTGCTGCCACGAAAAATCCGGTAGGACTTTTGCGTCCGAATGCTTCCCAGTGACCGTGCGATTCCCCCGATGGTGGGGGCATAGGAGCGGCCGTTGTCATTGACGACCAGAACCAGGTTTCGCTGGTTGTCGTGGGAAATATTGTTCAGCGCTTCCCAGGTCATTCCTCCTGTGAGCGCGCCATCACCGACGACAGCGACCACAAAGCGGTCATCGTCGCCACTGACCTGGAAAGCTCGAGAAATTCCGTCGGCCCAACTGAGCGAACTCGACGCGTGCGAACTCTCGACAATGTCGTGTTCGGATTCGCTGCGCTGGGGGTATCCGGCCAACCCGTCTCGCTGGCGCAGCTTGGAAAAGTCCCGGCGGCCGGTGAGGATTTTGTGAACGTAAGACTGGTGACCGGTATCCCAAATGATCGGGTCTTTGGGAGATTCAAACATTCGGTGGATCGCGATGGTCAGTTCCACCACGCCCAGGTTGGGGCCCAAATGGCCGCCCGACTGGGCCACTTCACGGACCAAGAATTCGCGGATTTCTTCCGCGAGGGTGCCCAATTGGGAAGAATCCAGACCGCGAAGGTCCTCCGGTGAGTGAATTGAATCGAGCAGCGCCATCACCCCAGGGTATGCCTCGTAGCTTGAGAAATGCCAGACCCGCGCGGGAATCAGACCAGCTGACGCAGCACGTAGGGAAGGATTCCGCCGTTTCGGTAGTAGTCCGCCTCACCGGGGGTGTCAATGCGCACGAGGGCGTCAAATTCAACCGGTGTGCGCCCCGGCCCAGAGTGCGCACTGGGTGTCGCGGTGACGTGCACGGTAGCCGGTGTCCCCTCGCTATTGAGAGCCTCAATACCCGTGATGTCAAAGACTTCGGTGCCGTCTAACCCGAGCGACTGCGCGGTTTCGCCGGCGGGAAATTGCAGCGGAATCACGCCCATGCCGATCAGGTTTGAGCGGTGGATGCGCTCAAAGCTCTCGGCGATGACGGCCTTTACCCCGAGCAAGCTCGTCCCCTTCGCCGCCCAGTCTCTCGAAGATCCCGATCCGTATTCTTTGCCCGCGAGGACAACCAGCGGGGTGTTCTGCTTTTGGTAGGCCTCCGCCGCGTCGAAGATGAAATTCTGCTCACCCTCCGCGGTGGTGAAGTCACGGGTGTAGCCGCCTTCGACCCCGTCGAGCAACAGGTTCTTCAAACGAATGTTGGCAAAAGTGCCACGAATCATCACTTCGTGGTTTCCCCGGCGAGACCCGTAGGAGTTGAAATTCAGCCGATCGATGCCGTGGCTTTGCAGGTAGTGGCCGGCGGGACTATCCGCACGGATCGACCCCGCGGGTGAGATGTGGTCGGTGGTCACCGAATCACCGAGCAGGGCCAAGACCCGGGCGTCGGCAATGTCACTCACGGCCTGGGGCTCGGCTTGCATTCCCTCAAAGTAGGGAGGCTTTCTCACGTAGGTCGATTCAGCGTCCCAGTCGAAGGTGTTGCCGGTGGGAGTCGACAGTGAGCGCCAACGCTCGTCGCCCTCGAACACCGAGGCATACTGCTTGTCGAACATGCCGGTATCGATTGAGCTGTCGATGGTCTCTTGCACTTCCCCCGCGCTCGGCCAAATATCTTTCAAGAAGATGGGCGAGCCCGCGGAGTCGACCCCCAAGGGCTCGTTGTCGAAGTCAAAGTTCATGGTCCCCGCCAGTGCATAGGCGATGACAAGCGGCGGACTCGCCAAATAGTTCATCTTCACGTCGGGGTTAATTCGTCCCTCAAAGTTTCGGTTTCCCGAGAGCACTGCGGTTACGGCCAAGTCGTGGTCGTTAATGGCCTCAGAAATTTCCTCATCGAGTGGACCGGAGTTTCCGATGCACGTCGTGCAGCCATAGCCCACCAGGTAAAAGCCCAGGTTTTCCAGGTCATCCATCAGACCGGCTTTTTCGTAGTAGTCGGTGACGACTTTCGATCCGGGGGCCAGGGTGGTTTTCACCCACGGCTTCGACTTCAGACCCTTTTGGGCCGCGTTTCTCGCCAACAGACCAGCGGCCAACATCACCGACGGGTTTGAGGTATTGGTGCACGAGGTGATCGCGGCGATCGTGACCGCCCCGTTTTCCAGCTCGAAGGAATCACCCTTCAGACTCACGGGAGCCCGATCGTCGGTGTGCCCGGGCTTGACGTAGTCGGGCAGGTCGCTACCGAACTGTTCCTTTGCGCGCGACACTTCAATGCGGTCCTGGGGGCGTCGCGGACCAGCGATGCTGGGCACGACACTGCCGAGGTCGAGTTCGAGGTACTCGCTGAACACCGGCTCGCGCGAAGGGTCGTGCCACAGACCTTGCTCCTTGGCATAGGCCTCCACGAGGTCGATTTGGGACTGGTCGCGGCCGGTCAGTCTCAGGTAGTCCAGGGTCACCTGGTCAACCGGGAACATCGCCGCGGTGGAGCCGAACTCGGGGCTCATGTTGCCGATGGTGGCGCGGTTGGCCAGAGGAACCTCGGAGACCCCGTCACCGTAGAATTCGACAAATTTACCCACCACACCGTGCTCGCGGAGCATCTGGGTGATGGTCAACACGACGTCGGTCGCGGTCACGCCGGTAGGAATCGAACCGGTGAGTTTGAAGCCCACCACTCGAGGAATCAGCATCGACACCGGCTGGCCCAGCATCGCGGCTTCGGCTTCGATGCCTCCCACACCCCAGCCCAGCACACCGAGGCCATTGACCATGGTGGTGTGGGAGTCGGTGCCAACGCAGGTGTCCGGGAAGGCTTGCAACACTCCGTCGACCTCACGCGAGTAGACCACTTTGGCGAGGTGTTCAATGTTGACCTGGTGGACAATTCCGGTTCCGGGGGGCACCACTTTGAAGTTTTCAAACGCGGTCTGGCCCCAGCGGAGGAACTGGTAGCGCTCGGCGTTTCGTTCGTATTCGATATCGACGTTTCGCTCGAGGGAATCCTCGCTACCAAACAGGTCGGCAATGACCGAGTGGTCGATGACGAGTTCGGCCGGTGAGAGCGGGTTGACCTTGTCCGGGTCACCACCCAGCTCGGAGATTGCTTCACGCATCGTGGCCAAATCCACGATGCACGGCACACCGGTGAAGTCTTGAAGGACCACGCGTGCGGGGGTGTACTGAATCTCCTTTGAGGGTTCGGCCGCCGCATCCCAGCTGCCCAGTGACGTAATCTGCTCGGCGGTAATGTTGGCACCGTCCTCGGTGCGCAGCAGGTTCTCCACGAGCACTTTCAAACTAAACGGCAGGGTCGAGGCCCCGGCGACCGCGTCGATGCGGTAAATCTCGTAGTCGACTCCTCCGACTCTCAGCGTGTCCCGTGCGCCCAGGCTGTTTAGGCTCGCCATCGTCGTCCTCCCACTCATTTATCTTTACGTGAAGCTAATTCTATCACTCGGGTGATGCGGCGTGTGGCCGATACACCGCGCGCAACAGAAGCCAGGTCAACCACAGCGTGAGGCCGTAAAGCGGGATTCCCATCACCAGTTTGGCCGTGGCCAAGGCTTGGACGGCGGGCTCGCCGGCGAGATACAGCGGCACCTGCACGAGCAATCGCAGTCCAAACATGGCCGCCCACAGCAGTGTGGCCACCGACGCCATCGCAAACCGAGCGCGGTTGTGATGCCACTGGTCATCGTTGACCAAGATTCCGGCGATGACGCCAATGATGGGACGGCGGAAGGCAAACGATCCGACAATGACCACCAGTGAAATGGCGTTCACCCACAGGCCCAGCACGAAGTTGTTTTCCGGCCGACCCGAGACGATTGCCACAAAGGCCGAAAGGGCCACCCCGACAAGACCGATCAGGGCGGGCTGAATGGGGCTCTTTCGGAACAGGCGGGCGAGAATAAAGGCCGCGGAAGCCGCCAGCGGAGTCAACACAGACCACCACAGCGACTGGGTCAGCGTGTACACCACCAAAAAGATCAACCCGGGCAGCAGCGATTCGACCACCCCGCGTTTTCCGCCAAGCGCAGCCCACACATCTTTCCCGGTGGGCGTCGCCCCCGGTTCGATGGAGGCGAAGGGCGAGCGGGCCAGGCCGGAGCGAAACGCGTCGCTCACACCCCCGGGCTCCGAGGTGCTCACGGTGTGTGCGCTCCCCCGAGCCCCTCGGTCTGAGCACCGGCGGGACTGCCCGAGGGTGACTCCGGTGCGCGAAGTGTCAGCAATTCCCTCGGCGGCATCGGAGTGTTTCCTCGGACGACGACGAGTCCTCGAAAGATTTCGTGGATGGTCTCGGCCGCTACCTGGTCAGACGCCGCGGGGCCACTCACCACTCCCCGGAGAAACCAGCGGGGTCCATCGACTCCAATAAATCGCACCGTACGGGTCGAATACCCTTCGGCGGATTGGACGGGAACTTGGGCGAGAAGCTCGGGGCCAAACTCACCATCGGCTGACTCCACGCGTCCGCCCTGTTTGGCGACCTGCTGGGAAATCTGTTCCCGAATTCCCAACCACAGTCCACTGGAGCGCGGTGCCGCGAAGGGTTGGACCTGAACGCTCGAGCCCTGATACTCCAGGGTGGCGGCCACGACGCGGTTCGTGTTCTTTTCCACCTCCAGGCGCATTTGAAGCCCTCGGCGGGGTTCGACCCGAAGCGCACCCAGATCAATGGCCGGTTTGACACTGCCCGCTTCTTGGTCGTCCAGAGGGCCACGCTCTGGACGGTCCGGTGGTGCCGATTTGGGGTACTCAAAGTCGTCACTGTCGAGGGTGGTGGAAATATCAGTCACTGTGCGTCTCCTGGATTGGCCGCTACTCCCGTGGAGCCAAACCCTCCGGAGCCCCGATGCGAACCGGGCAGAGAGTCGACTTCGATCATTCGCGCCACGCTGTGCGGGGTGATGACCAGTTGCGCAACACGGTCACCCGCGCGCACCACGAACGGCGTTGTGGCATCAGTGTTCCACAGGACGACCTGAATTTCTCCGCGGAAGCCCGCGTCGATAATCCCGGGGGCGTTGACCAGGGAAATACCGTGCTTAATCGCCAGCCCGCTTCTGGGTGTCACCCACCCCAGATACCCGGGAGGCAAAGCGATCTGCACCCCGGTCGGGACCAGCTCGCGCGAGAGCGGAGCAAGTTCGCAGTCGACACGGGCGACGAGGTCCATTCCGGCGTCACCCGGGTGGGCGTAGCGGGGTGGTTGTCCCACCACAAGAATGTCGACGCGATCAGCCTGGTTCACGCTCCCAGGTTATACGTGGTCGAATAACTATGTGGACCCGTATCAGGAGAGGCTAAGCCCCGCGTGGTGGCTGGTACTCGCCCTCTTTCTCGCCGTCCCCACCAGCGTCCTGATTTTCCTCCCGCTAAGCCTCCTGCTGGGTGTCACGGTGGGGGTCGTCATCTGGCTGAGTCTGGTGGGAATCTTGTGGTGGAGCGCTCCGGTCGTGCGCCTTACCGACGAATCTTTCTCGGCAGGTCGGGCGCAGATTGAGCGTCGCTACATCACGCGAGTCGATGCGATCGACCCGGATAGCGCGCGAGCAGCCAAAGGAGTCGACCTAGACGCCAGAGCTTTTTTGGTCATTAGGCCCTGGATCACGCCGGTCGTGCGCGTGCACTTGGATGACCCGCGGGACCCAACCCCCTACTGGGTGGTATCCACCAGAGCGCCGGACACACTCGCCGCGCTGCTCAACGACGAGTCCTGAGGGCAAGAGCCTCCACACCAGTGTGTCGCGACGCAGACAGATTGACAGAGACAGCGCGACAGCGACATCGCGACAGAGTCGCAGCAACACGCTCACCCCTCCAGTGAGCGTGTTGTCACCAGCTCCGGAGAGTGTGGTCGCTGAGGTGGGGACTGGGGTGGCGACTCAGGGGGTGGCGACTCAGGCAGAGCACTCGCGGCAGACAGGACCCAACTTGGTGTCGTGGTCGCGCTGCGAGCGGTGCTTGACCAGGAAGCACTCCACGCAGGTGAATTCGTCTTCCTGAGGGGGGAGCACCACAACGTCGAGCTCCAGGTTCGCGAGATCCTGGCCCGCCAGTTCCACACTGCCGGGGTTGTCGGCGTCATCGGCGTCGACCGAAGCGCTCAGCGAATCGGGTACACGCTCTTGGAGGGCCTGAATGGACTCAGTTTCCTCTTCGACTTTGCGCGGAGCATCGTAGTCGGTGGCCATGTCGCGTGACTCCCTCACCTTTCTCGTCTATGGGCGTGCGGGGCACCAGTGTGCCCGCTAACCCCTAGAGTTTCCCTGGATATTGACCAATTACGCTCAGCAACACGCAAGCGGGAAGGATTATTCCCGTTTTCGCCACGCTGAGCAAAAACCATCCACGGTTCTCGCAGCCGTGACATCCTAGTGACAACGCCACCTGGAGGTTGAATGCGCACTCTACAAGTCATCGGAGTCGACGGCGATGCGCTCATCGTCGTGTCGGATTCGGGTGAGCGCTTCATGATCCCCCTCGATGACACCCTCCACAACGCCGTGCGGAAACCACCACCCTCCTCCTCGGCGAACACGAACAAAGTCTCTCCCAAGGAAATTCAGGCCCACATTCGCCGCGGCCTGAGTGCCCAACAGGTCGCAGACCTCACCGGAGAAACCCTCGACTACGTCGCGCGCTTCGAAGGCCCCGTCACGGCGGAGCGCGAATACGTCGCGCAGCAGGCCCAAGCCATCCAGGTCGAGCAGCCCTCTGCCGATCGCGATCGGCAGACCACTTTTGGTGAATCCGTGCGCCAACGACTCGACGATTTGAGGGCACACGACGCCCAGTGGTCGGCCTGGAAGGAAGAATCGGGCTGGCGGGTCGAAGTGAGTTTCACCGAAAACACCATCGAGCATCGCGCCGTGTGGTCATTCGAGCCCCGCAAACAGCTGCTCATGCCCCTCAATGACGACGCCACAACGCTGTCGCAAACAGATCCCATCCAAGGACCGCTGATTCCGCGTCTGCGACCCGTCGTCGCCACCGACGATAGCCCCGCCGGGGAGCGTTTTGATTCCGAGATTTTCGACAATATGCCCCTTTCGGACACCGGGCCACTGCTAGAGCCCGTCGCCTACGGCAAGACGTCACCGCACGCCGATTCCTCGGAGAGTGACGAGTCAGCCGACTCTGGCGCCCCCGCCAGTCACGAAACCGCTGACCTGCTCGAAGCCCTCCGGCGCCGCCGCGGTGAGCGAGAACCGGCGCCTAGCGGAGAGGATCTCTCTCGCAGCAATCATCCCTCGACGGGGAGCATTCGACTCGTCCCCGACGAAGAGCCAGAGGCAGACAACCCCGGTGCAGACGGCGCGGCAGACGGCGCGGCCGATGGCCACGAAAACGAACAAACAGCCTCTATCCACTTTTTCCCCGGAACGGGTGAAGTTCCCCGCGAAGACCCCTCTCCACCGGAAGCCGACTCCGAGGTCGATGAGGAACAACGGCCCGAGGGCGCCCCAGCCCCCAAACCTTCGTCGAAACGTGGTCGCCCGGAAATGCCCAGCTGGGATGACATCGTTTTTGGTACCAAACCAGACGACGACCCCGCCTAGCTCCTGGAGCTCGGCAACCTAATCGCCGGCACCCGTGTTTCCCGGGGACTCCAGGAACCGTGCTGACCCACCATCTGGAGTGACTGAGGACTCAGTGTCGCCTCGTCATAGAGGGCGGTGAGTCCCTCTGCGAAAAGGACAAGGTCGCCAATGCGCGGGGAATGCCCCGGGGTAACGGAGCCAAAAAGATCCCGGTCGAGCGCCTCGCCGCGGCGGACTACTGTGGCGCGAGGGCCCAGCACAGCCTGCATTTCTCGCCCCATCAGCTCGGCGTCAGCGGGGTCGTGCAGATAGAGGTGGACGCATCGAGGCTCTCCCGCCCACTGCGCAATGCCGGCACGAAGCGGATGATCGGAGGGCAACACCCAGTGATTCGCCGTGGAGACATCCACCATTCCGTGGTCGGCGAGGACCACCACCTGCTCATCGGGGGCCACCATGGACCAGAGTGTGGCGATAAAAGAATCGACGGCCTCGAGAGCGTCTCGCCACGCCACACTGTCGACACCGCGCTGATGGCCCAGTCGATCGAGGGCGGGCCAATACAGGTAGGCAAATCCAGCCTCCGCGTGGTCCCAGAACGTGCGATAGGCCTGAAGGTGTTCCTCCAGGGTGTGCGAGGGCACAAAATCAGCTCCGCGCAGAATGGATTCGCTGAAGTCCGTGCCCTCAAAACGCGGTTCGCCCACCGCCAGGGTCGAAAAGCCCCGCTCTCCGAGGCGTTCAAAATGTGTGGCGACCGGCTGCCAGGCGCCAGGCGTCACCCCCGCGGGGTAGGGCTTCAAGTGGTTCACGATTGCCCCGCTTTCGGGGTCGAGCACGCTGTAGCCCAAAAGGCCGTGCTCACCTGCCCGACGGCCGGTGGTGATGCTCGCCAGGGCGGCGGCCGTGGTCGAGGGC
Organism: Pontimonas sp.; assembly: GCF_031581085.1. Lineage (NCBI taxonomy): Bacteria > Bacillati > Actinomycetota > Actinomycetes > Micrococcales > Microbacteriaceae > Pontimonas > Pontimonas sp. The sequence continues at coordinate 34,426 of NZ_JAVLBO010000004.1, read as the reverse complement.
AGGCCTGAGGAGACCACCTCGCCGCTTTCGGCCAGTGCACGAGAGAGCACTCGCGCGTGGCCGGAATGCTGCTCGATGAGCTCTGCTCCCAGGCCGTCGACCACGACAAAGGTGACTTTTGACGACGTCGGGGGCGCATCGCGGCCGACTCGGTCTAATCCGCCCACGAGTTCTTCAGAGACATCGGCAAGGCTCCGCATTGCCCCTTGTTGCGCCGGTAACATAGGCGCCATCCTATGACTCCTCCTTCCTCTCCCCCGGCGTCCACTGGGCAGGACCACGAACCCGACGACCGGATTATCGACGTCGACCTCTCCGACGAAATGTCGGACTCCTTTCTGGAATACGCCTACTCGGTGATCTACCAGCGGGCCTTGCCCGACGCCCGCGATGGTCTCAAACCCGTGCAGCGGCGCATCCTCTACCAAATGGCCCAAATGGGACTGCTCCCCGAGCGGGGGCACGTGAAATCTGCCCGCGTTGTCGGCGAGGTCATGGGCAAGCTCCACCCCCACGGCGACAGCGCCATTTATGACGCGCTGGTGCGCTTAGCCCAGCCCTTCACCATGCGGGTGCCCCTGGTAGACGGCCACGGAAACTTTGGCTCCCCCGATGATGGCCCGGCCGCCGCACGCTACACCGAAGCGCGGTTGCGCGACGAAGCCGTGCACATGGTGGGTGAGATCGACGAGGACGTCGTCGACTTTGTCCCCAACTACGACAACCAGCTCACCCAACCCTCCGTCCTGCCGGCGGCCATACCCGCTCTGTTAGTCAATGGGGCGAGCGGCATCGCGGTGGGGATGGCGACCAACATGGCGCCACACAACCTGGGCGAAGTGATCAATGCGGCCCGGCACCTCATCGACCACCCGGAAGCGAGCACCGAAGACCTCATGGACTTTGTGCCCGGCCCGGACCTTCCCGGCGGGGGAATCATTGTCGGCACCGAGGGAATCGCTGAGGCCTATCAGGGCGGCCGCGGAAGTTTCAAGACCCGAGCCCGGGTGTCCATCGAACAGGTGGGGCCCAGGAGTCAGGGTCTGGTCATCACCGAACTGCCCTACCTGGTGGGTCCCGAGCGGGTCATCGAAAAAATCAAAGACGGTGTCATCAACAAAAAGATCCAGGGCATCAGCGACGTTAATGACCTGACCGACCGGCAAAACGGCCTGCGCTTAGTCATCAGCGTCAAGTCGGGGTTTGACCCGCAGCTGGTGCTCCAAGCCCTCTACCGGCTCACCCCACTGGAGGAGAACTTTTCCATCAATAACGTTGCCCTCGTCGAGGGGCAGCCGCGCACGATGGGACTGCGGGAGCTCCTTCAGGTCTACATCGACCACCGCATTTCGGTCACGACCAGACGCAGCACGTTTCGTCTGGGGAAAAAACGCGACCGCCTCCACCTTGTCGAAGGCCTCCTGATTGCCATCGTCGACATCGACGAGGTGATTCAGGCAATCCGGTCCTCCGATGATTCGGCGGCGGCGAAAACCACCCTGCAGAGCGTGTTCGACCTGACCGAAATACAAGCCGAGTACATTCTCGAGTTGCGCCTAAGACGGCTCACCAAATTTTCCCGAATCGAGTTGGAAACCGAGCGCGACACCCTGGTCGAGGACATCGAAAAACTCGAGTCTTTGCTGGCCGACCCAGAGGCAATCCGCCGCCTGGTGGGCGACGAACTGGGCGAGACGGCAAGCCGATTCGACTCCCCCCGCCGCACCGAAATTCGATCCGCCGAAGATGAGCCCGTGCCCACCCCCGCTGCCAGTCGCGCTCCGGTGTCCTTCGAGCGCCAGGACGCGCCCTGCGTTGTGTTGGTCACCGCGACCGGCTTAGCCTCGCGCATTGACGGGAGCGACTTCACTGCTCCCCGTTCGCGACTGAGCCACGATGCCCTCATTGCCCAGTGGCGCACCAGCACCCGAAGCCCGGTCGGTGTTGTCCTCTCCGACGGGCAGCTCATCAGCGTCGAACCCGGTGAATTTCCCGCCCTCTCAGCAGAGAAGATCACGCCCAAAGATGGCGTGGATTTAGCGGCCTTCGTCGGCGCGGAAAAAGGTGTGCGCGTCCTGGGCGCATTCTCCCTGGGTGCTGATGCACCGGTGCTCGCACTGGGCACCCGACGCGGCATTGTCAAACGGGTCGAACTGGCCGGGCTTAGCCAGAAGGCCACACAGAGTCTGATCTCGCTCAAACCCGACGACCAGGTTGTCGGCGTGGGCATCGCCGGCGATGACGACTGGTTGTGTTTCATCACCGACGATGCGCAGCTCCTGCGCTTCGCGGCCCACACGGTCCGCGCGCAGGGTCCAAGCGCTGGAGGCATGACCGGCATCAGCCTCACCGAAGGCCACGACGCCATATCGTTCCACACAGCCTTCAGCGAGGACGCCCAGGTGGTCACCGTCTCCTCCAGCTCCCAGGCACTGAGCGGGGTCGGACCGGGTCGGGCAAAACGCACTCCCCTGAGCGCCTTTCCCGCCAAAGGGCGCGCCACCAAAGGCGTTCGCGCGCACGCGTTTTTGAAGGGCGAAGACATCCTCGTGTCCGCAGCAGTGGCGATGTCGCCGTTAGCCCTCAGTGCAGGCGGCCGCGCGGTGGAGCTGCCCGAAATCACTGACCGGCGAGACGGCTCCGGCACCGTGCTTCCCGCCACCCTCGGCCACATCGCAATGGCCCCGGGGTTGGACTGAGGCGTCCCTAGACGTCGATCGTGGCGGGGTCTCGTCGCGGCCGGTCAGAGATGAACTGCCTTCGGGGAGCGACCTCGTTGCCCATCAAGAGCTCAAACATCGTGGCGGCGGCTTCCGCATCCACGACCCGCACCCGACGCAGCATGCGCCCCGAGGGCATCATGGTCGTTTCTGCCAGCTGATCAGCGTCCATTTCGCCAAGGCCCTTATAGCGCTGGATGGGCTGTTCGTAGCCGATGTTTTTGGCTTCCAAATCGGCTAACACGCTCTCCAGTTCAGCCTCCGAATAGGTGTACATCACCTCATTGGGGGCACTCCCGCGGTTCTTTGCCACCACCCGGTGCAGCGGTGGCACCGCCGCAAAGACCCTGCCGGCCTCCACCAAGGGCCTCATATAGCGGAAAAACAGGGTGAGCAGGAGGGTGCGAATGTGAGCTCCGTCCACGTCGGCGTCGCTCATGATGATGATTTTTCCGTAACGAACCTGATCGAGATCGAAAGTTCTTCCCGACCCCGCACCGATCACCTGAATAATCGCCGCGCACTCCTGGTTGTTCAACATGTCCTGAAGGCTGGCTTTTTGGGTGTTGAGAATCTTGCCTCGGATAGGCAGCAGCGCTTGAGTGTCGGAATCCCGGGCGAGCTTCGCCGTGCCCAGAGCGGAATCACCCTCGACGATAAACAGTTCAGTGTCGTCGACCGACTTGCTTCGACAGTCCACCAATTTGGTCGGCAGGGTCGAGTTTTCCAGCGCACTTTTTCGCCGCTGAGTCTCTTTGAGGCTTCGGGCCGAAATGCGGGTTTTCATTTCGGCCACCACTTTTTCCAGCAGCAGGGCCGATTGCGCCTTATCGTCGCGCTTACCCGACTGCAGCCGCTCGCGAAGCTTCTCCGACACGACCTGCTGCACGATGGCTTTCGCCGCCGGGGTCCCCAACACTTCCTTTGTCTGCCCCTCGAATTGGGGTTCGGGAACTCGCACCGCCACCACCGCGGTGAGTCCCGCGAGGACGTCATCTTTTTCTAACTTGTCCGTGCCCACTTTCAAACGCCGCGCATTCTTGTCGACCTCAGCGCGGATCACTTTCATCACGGCTTGTTCGAACCCTTGAAGGTGGGAGCCGCCCTTGGGGGTTTGGATGATGTTCACAAAACTCTTGACGACCGTGTCATAACCGGGCCCCCAGCGCAGCACAACGTCGACACTGAGTTCGCGCTCCAACTCGGCGGACTCTAAACGGCCGTCGTCTTGGAGAACCGGAACCGTTTCGGTAAACGTGCCGCTTCCCGCACACCGCCACGGCCCGATCCGAGCCTCATCGGGGGCCAGATAGTCCGCAAATTCCACGGTGCCACCCTCGAAATGAAATAACTCTTTTCGAGGCGGGTCATGCCGGGTGTCGCTAATTTCGAGCGCAAGTCCCGGGACCAAAAACGCGGTTTGTCGGGCGCGATCGACTAAATCGTCGAGCGAGACGGCTAAGTCGGAGCCAAAGACTCCCGGGTCTGGCCAAAACCGCACCCGGGTACCGGTGACATTTTTTGCGACCTTGGAGCGCACCGACAGGGCGCTGTCGTCGACAAAAGGTTCAAAAACGGAGTCCGGGTGGGGGGTCTGATCATCGTGAAACACTCCGGGCTCACCGCGTCGAAAAGACATCGCCCAGGTTTTGCCATCCCGGTCGACTTCGACGTCGACCCGGGCAGAGAGCGCGTTGACTACTGAGGCCCCCACGCCGTGGAGTCCACCACTGGACTGGTAGGACGCTCCGCCAAACTTGCCACCCGCGTGAAGTTTGGTGAACACCAGCTCGACTCCGCTGAGGCCCGAGCGGGGCTCGATATCCACCGGGATACCCCGCCCGGTGTCACTGACTTCAATGCTGTGGTCGGGGTGGACCGTCACCTCGATACGGTTTCCGTGTCCGCCGATGGCCTCGTCGACAGCGTTGTCGATGATTTCCCACACGCAGTGCATGAGACCGCGCGAATCGGTCGAGCCGATATACATCCCCGGGCGCTTTCGAACGGCTTCCAGTCCTTCAAGAACGGACAGATGTCGCGCTGAATAATCCTTGGCCACGCCCACCCCTTTTGTGTCTTACACCGCACATTTCCGCTCACTCGCGGCCCTTCCGAGCATACGCACCCGGTCAGACTGTGGTGGCCAACCCCCCTCGGTGTGTGGAAACTTCTCGGCTGCCGTGGCGGGGAAAACTACGCGCAGGGCGAAACGGGGTGTTCCTTCCAGCGAAAGCTCGCCGGGCCGTGATGGAATAGTCTTCATTACAACGGAAGGACGACGGATGACTCAGAGCGCGGCAACCATCGAGAGCATCTCCGAGGCGACTTCGGAGGGTAGTGCTCCCCTAGGGTTTGGTGACCACTGTGATAGCTGTGGTGCTCAGGCCTACGTCCGAGTAACCCTGCCGTCCGGCGTCCTGCTCTTCTGCGCTCACCACGCGGACAAACACCGCGCAAGCCTGAGTGATAGTGCGCTCGTCTGGCACGACGAGACCCATCGCCTTCGCGATGAATCGGCCAGCTAGCCCGCCCCACCTGCGCTGGGCCATCACGCGTACCACTGCGCTGCGAGAGGCCCTCAATTCTCTGCTCGGCCACCACGGTCCTCATGTTCACCTGGACTTACGCGCCAACGCCTACGGTCTGGGGGCCCAATCCGTCGCGACTGTAGCGGCAGAACTGGGCTTTCGCCACGCCACGTGTGACCCCGGGGTGAGCGAGGCTGGGCTGGTCACGGATGACTCTCCCCCCGACGCGCAGTGGCTTTCACTCGCCCACGAACACCACGCCCAGCTGCTCCAAGCGCGAGTGGTGAATTCCAAGAGGGTGGACGCGGGCGCAGAAGTCTCCTACGGCGGCGAATACCAGACGACCAGGGCGACCCATCTCGCCCTGGTCGCGATCGGCTTTGCCGATGGGGTTCCTCGACTGCACCCGGTGGGCGGAATGGTCGATGCCCACGGCCAGCGCTATCCCATTGCGGGTCGAATCACCATGGACCAACTCATTGTCGACACCGGTGATACTGCCCTCTCGCTGGGCGACATCGTCACGGTGTGGGGTGGCACAGTGAGCGCTCACGAATGGTCGACCTGGTCACACCGGTCACTGGAAGTCATTGGCTCGGGGCTTGGCACCCGCGTCGAACAACTGGTGGGCGGTGAGCGGTGATGACGGGGCCACTCATTGAGTTGAATCGTCGGGCACTGGCCGTCAACGTCAAGCGCATCCGCTCGCTTCTCGGTCCCGATGTGGCACTCATGTTCGCGGTGAAGTCGAATGCCTACGGGCACGGCATGGAGCTGGTGGCACCAGAGGTCATCGCTCAGGGAGCGAAAGAGCTCGCCGTACTCGACATTGCCACGGGTATCGCGGTGCGCGAGGTCATTGCAGAGGCTGCACTATTTGCCTGGCTGCTGGAGCCATCCGATGACTACCTGGCGGCGTCCCACCACCGTCTCGAATTGGGTATTTCCACAACCCAACAACTCCAGCACATCGCCGAGAGTGCGCCGAAGGAGCCACTGGTCATCCACCTCAAAGTCGATACCGGTCTCCACCGAAATGGTGCGACCGCCAAGGATTGGCCCGAACTGTGTCGTGTAGCCGCAGCCCTGGAGAGTGAGGGGCTCATCACGGTGCGAGCCATCTGGTCGCATTTGGCCGATACCTCCGTCGAGACCAGCCTCAGCGCGCTCTCCCGCCTGCAGGAGGCGCTATCTGTTGCGACCGAGGCCGGGCTCAAGCCCGCCATTTCCCATTTGGCCGCTTCGCACGGCGCGATCGAATTGCCCGAAACCCGCCTCGATATGGTCCGCTTTGGAATCCTCGGCTACGGCATCAGTCCCTTCGATGATCACTCCGCAGAAGAGCTCGGCTTTCAACCGGTACTCACCCTCCATGCCCCGGTGACCCATCTGGCAGAAGAGACCATTCACCTCGGTGTGGGCTATCAACACGGCTTACTCCCGCCCACGGCACAAGGCGCACGCCTCCAGGTCGCCGGGGTCTGGCTGGATCTCGTTGCCGTGGAAGCCCAGCACACCGTGTTGCGCGGTGTCCTACCCGACGCCGCCATTCACCAGGGGATGAGGGTCCCCGTCATGGGGGCTGAAGCACCCGGAGCATCGGTCGAAGCCTGGGCGGCCTGGACCAATACGATTGGCGACGAAGTGGTGGTGCGCCTCCACCCAGACATCCCCCGACGGTTTGCCGACAGCCAGTAGGCGGCCGGTAGGCGGCGAGTGCAGAGGGCGAGTGCCCGCACGCACCCGGTGCTCCCTCTCAGATTAATCGGATGAGCGTTGCCTGTGCGCAGAGCCTGAGCCCTCGGAGCCTGACCCCTCGGAACGTAACCTCTTAGAGCCTGTCGAGAATGTTGCGCCGTGCCTTTTCGGCTCGAGAGTCGGCGAGTCGATGAGAGGCGGTGTGCTCGGGCAGTGTCCGATCGTGCCGGCGTGCCCAAGTGTAAATAATGTCATCGGCGAGGGCCGGGTTGAGCGCGAACAGTGGACCTGAGAGCGCGCTCGCCCACAGCCGCTCCTGCCCCACTCCCTCACCGAGAGTTCCCTCAGCATTCACCGCAGTGTGTCCCGACCACGCAGTGTGAGCATCCAGGTCGAGCCGAATCAGCGGCGACACGTCGGCGCCCTGGCGAATGGTCTGGTCATTGAGATAGCCGGCGATCACTCTGCCCTGCTCATCTCGCCCGCTGACCTCGCCCGCGAATCGATGGCCCCCGAGGCGGGAAGACACCGGAGTGAGCCCCAGGCCGGCAAACTGCTCTCCGGAGGCACTCACCACTTCTTGGCCCAGGAGGTCTCCCCCTAGACCAAATCCGCACCACAGCGATCCGTCATCATCCAGGTGACGGAGTTGATCGCTCCAGAGGGTTAACTGCGCTGCCGCGGTTTCTAGCGCTGAGGATGTGCCCGAGCCCAAGACCAGAATGTCGGCCGCGTCGGGTGGACTCTCGCCCGCGTGCAGGTCGTGGAGCGATACCGCCACGCCCCACCAACGAAGCCGGGCTTCGAGCACTTCGGCGTTACCCAGCGAGCCGTTTAGTCGAAGCAGTTCGGGCAGAACGCGCACGATGCGGACGGGTGTGCTCACCCGCTCGTCTCCAAATCGCGAAGTCCGGCGATGCGACGCATCGCCATCATCTGCTCGTAGTTCACGATAGCGGTGACCGGGGTATCCGCCGGGCCCAGGCCCGCCAAAAAGTCCATCGCCTCCCTCGTGTCTTCGATGATTTCACCCAACTCAACCCCGCGGTAGGCGAGGAAGGTCGCCCACTGCCAGGCTTTCGACCCCGAGAGCACATCCACTCGAGTGATGGGACCCAGGGCGAGGTCGTAAATCCACGACGGATCGGGTGTCCCCTCATCGACGGCCACCCACACGGTGGCGGGCGCCTGCACGAGGGTCTGGAGGTTCACCTGCATGCTGGGCAGGTTTTTTTGCATGAGTAACTCGAAGTCTCGGCCCGAATAGTGGACCCTCTCGGCGCGACCCCACACCGGGGGCAGCTGAGAGAAAGCGTCGATTGCGCGGGGCCACGACCAGTCTGGACCCAGCAGGCGCATCGCCAAGGACAGCGCCAACGTGGCATCGATTGCCCAGTGCAGGCCGGGCGCGGGCAGCGACACGGTGTGAGTGGCCCCGCCGCGCTCTTCGAGAGTCGCCGAATCAGCGTCGCGGCCGACGAGCACTAAGTCCGGGGCGCTGCGAGGTGTCGTCTGGCCCCGGTAGTCGCCGAGGGATGCCTCAGAGAGGCCTTCCGGAAACTGCGTGCGCAGGTGCTCTGCCACCGACATGGTCTGCGTGGTGACCTCCGAGGATAAGCCCTCCCCCAGAGCGAGTAGCGCGGGCTCGGCGTCGTTGACGATGAGCTCCTTTGTGGTCCTTTGTGCCACGGTGCGCATCATGTCCCACACCCGCTCGGGCTCACCAAAACGGTTGAGTTGATCCAGCTGCAGGTTCGTCACAAGGAAAAAGTCCGGGGTGAGCCGGGCGGAAATCATCGGCCCGTAGGCTTCATCCACTTCCAGAATGGCGATATCGGCCTCGATGCTTCCGTCGAGGCGGGCATCGGCGAGGACGGCCGAGGCGAGACCCTGGGGAAGGTTGCTCCCCGCGGGGTTGGTAAATACTCGCAAACCGTGGGCGCGACAGACAGCGACAGCCATAGCCGTGGTGGTGGATTTTCCGTTCGACCCGGTGATAAACACCACACCCCCGGGGATGCGTCCAATGGTGTGTTCGAGAAACAGGGGGTCAATTTTTTGTGCGACCACGCCGGGGATGGCAGAACCGCCACCGCGAACTCGGGCGAGAGCGCGCACCAGGCGACCCACCACAACGGCAAGGCGCAGCAACACGTCTCGGCCTACTCGAGGTAGTCGCGCAGGGCCTGGGAGCGCGAAGGGTGGCGCAGTTTCGCCATCGTCTTGGATTCAATTTGGCGGATTCGCTCACGGGTGACACCGAAAGTGTCACCGATTTGATCCAGGGTTTTGGGCATTCCATCGCCCAAACCAAACCTCATCCGGATCACTCCGGCTTCCCGCTCGGAGAGCGAATCGAGCAGCGACTCCAGTTGGCGCTGCAACATGGTGAATCCGACCGCATCAGCGGGTACGACAGCTTCCGTGTCCTCAATCAGGTCACCAAATTCGCTGTCGCCGTCTTCACCGAGTGGCGTGTGCAGGGAAATCGGTTCGCGACCGTACTTTTGAACTTCAACCACTTTTTCTGGCGTCATGTCCAACTCGCGGGCGAGTTCTTCGGGTGTGGGCTCACGCCCCAAATCCTGAAGCATCTGTCGCTGCACTCGGGCCAGTTTGTTGATCACTTCGACCATGTGAACCGGGATGCGAATGGTGCGCGCCTGATCCGCCATTGCTCGGGTGATGGCCTGTCGAATCCACCAGGTGGCGTAGGTGGAGAATTTGAAACCCTTGGTGTAGTCGAACTTCTCTACCGCGCGAATGAGACCGAGATTTCCCTCTTGAATGAGGTCAAGAAATTGCATTCCCCGGCCGGTGTAACGCTTGGCCAATGACACGACCAGTCGCAGGTTGGCACCCAACAGGTGGTTTTTTGCCCTTTGGCCGTCTTTGGCGATCTCGTGAAGTTCCCGAGCGAGTTTTGTCGTCTTCTCCCGCTGGGTCAGCTCAGAGAGTTTCTCCTCGGCAAACAGTCCCGCTTCGATCCGCCACGCCAACTGGACTTCTTGCTCGGCATTTAGCAGCGCGACTTTACCGATTTGTTTCAGGTAGTCCTTGACCGGATCGGCCGTTGCACCGGTAATCGTGGTTGAGACAATCGGCACATCTTCTTCGTCACTGCTCTTGATGACGATTGCGCCCGCGGGGACCGCCTCGCCACCCCCCGCGACACTTTGCAGTATCGAGGCACCGAGCGCTTCCACCTGTCGGTCATCGATGACCTCACCGTCACCGTCTGCTTCGGTATCGGCTGCTTCGGGTTCGGTGGACGCAGCCGGCGCGGCGACAACTGGTGTCTCTTCTGAGCTTTCCTCCGAGACGGCCTGTTCAGAGGCCGAAGCGGCCGCCTTCTTTTCTTGCGCGGCAGACTTTCCAGCCGTTTGTGCCGAGGCCTTTTTCGCCGTGGTGCTGGTGGCAGACGCCTTCTGGGCGGCAGGCTTCTTCGCCGCCGGCTTCGCGGCAGTGGCTTTCGTCGATGCGGCTTTCGTCGATGCGGCTTTCGAGGCAGCGGGTTTCTTAGCAGCCGGTTTCGTGGCTCCTGCCTTGGCGGTGCCCGCCTTCGCGGTGCCTGTCTTCGCGGTGCCTGCCTTCGCGGTGCCTGTCTTCGCGCTGCCTGTCTTCGCGCTGCCTGTCTTCGCGGTCGCCGATTGAGCGGGAGCAGTATTCTTCGCAGTGGACTTCTTCGCAGTGGACTTCGCAGTGGACTTCGCGGCAGTGGACGCCCCCGCAGTGGACTTCGCCGGGGCCTTTTGTGCGGCGGGTTTCTTCGAAGCGGTCGACTTGGCGGTGCTCGACTTGGCGGTGCTCGACTTGGCTGTGCTCGACTTGGCGGTGCTCGACTTGGCCGGTGCTGCTTTCTTCGCCGAGCCGGATTTGGCGGTGCTGGATTTAGCCGTGGTTGATTGCGCCGTCTTTTTCACACTGGCTTGTGGTGAGCTCTTCGACGACGACGATGTTGACGAAGACGAAGTATTCGCGGCCGAGCTTTTCTTTCCGGAAGCTCCAGCCGCCGATTTCTTCGCGTCAGATTTCGTCGACTGAGAGTGTGTGTCCTGAGGTCGGGTGTTCACGGAAGAAGTGTGATCCTTTGGCTTGTCGGGGGTGGAGGCGGCCTTCTGCGCGTCGTCACCACTTCGGCCTACGAGCCTTCGGAAGGCGCCACGAAAACCGCCGGGGGCGTTATTCGTATCTTTGGAGTCGCGTGACGAGGCCACAGCGCACCTACCTCACATCTGCGGGCAGTAGGAAGACCCTTGTCAAGTCTGCACGTGTGCAAACCCGCAGGGCCTAGGCCCCCATTATGGCACTAATTACTCGACCCCTTCTGCAGGGGCTCACCCGTCAGAGTGAGGAGTATCGCCTGAGTCAATCGACCGGTGGGCGAGGAAGTCTTGAAGTTCCTGGGCGATGGTCTCCGCGCTCGGCACCTCACCGGCTTCGTCAGTCAACGGAGAAGCCAAAGGGTTGTCTTCCATGTAGGAGTCGTGACGCTTCTCCAGAACCCCCACCAAGCGCTTGAGTTCTTCGTTTCCTTCGACCTGGTCGGCGATACCGGCGAGGAATGTGCGCCCCTCGGCTCGCAGTGAATCGGTGGGGAAGATTCGCCCGGTCGCTGCCGTGATGCTCTCCAGGGCCGAAATCGCGGCGAGCGGATATTCGGCGTCCGCCAAATAGTGGGGAACGAGCACCACAAATCCCGCCACCGGGTGGCCTTTGGCCTGGAGGCTGTATTCGACCAAGTGCATCATCGTGCCGGGGACCCCGGTGGTGGGTCGCCACACCGAGAGCCGATCGGTGAGGTCCTCACGATTACCACTGACGGTCACCCCCAACGAGCGGGTGTGCGGCACAGGCATCGGAATCGCGTGCACCCAAGTGGTCGAGCCCACGCGGTAGTGCTCGATCAACTCGATGATCTCGCGGTTCACCTGTTCCCAACGCATATCGGGCTCGTATCCGGAAAGCAGCAGAAACGACTCGCCCAACTCGTCACTGACCAGTGCCAGGCTCAGCCGCTGCGGCTCGTATTCGGTGAGATGTGTTTCTTCGAACTGGAAGATCGGCCGGCGGGCGCGGTAGTCGAGAATCTCGTCGTTGGAAAAGCGCCCAATCTCGACACTCTCCAGGGTGTCTTCCATGTAACTATTGACCTGGCTTACCGCCGAACCCGCGTCGGCAAACCCGGTGAGGGCGACAACGAGCGGCAGGCCTTCCGGCACGTGGGGCGGGAGGTCGGCGAAGCGGAAAATAGTGGTGTCCACGCTCCCATCGTAGGGCGCCTGTGCTCGCCGAGTCCGAACGTTCGCTCACGGCCCACCCGTCTCCACCGACAATCGGCCCCACTGTCCGTATAGACACCACGGGCCCGCCCTTCACAGCGGGTTCGTTTCTCGCCGTTAGCATGGAAGGGTGAAGCTTCCCCGCCTTGCCTCCAGTGATCAGCCCGCCGCCCTCATCGACTGCGACGCCCTCATCGTCGGCGTCACACCGGGGGCGGAAGACACTCTGCTCGTGGTGGGCGATGTTCTCGGTGAGGCGCACGCCCACTGGCTACAACAGGCGGCAGCGGCTCTCGGAAATAGCGGCTCGAGCGATGACTGCACGGTGCTGCCCTCCCCCGAGGGCGTCCTCGCGACCACCGTCGTCGTCGTCGGTCTCGGCCGCGATGAGTTCACTCCGGCGACGCTTCGTCACGCCGCGGGAAGCGCCACGCGCCAGGCAAGTTCTGCCGAGCACATCGCGGTGGCCCTCCCCGCGTTCGACTCCGCAGCGGCCCAAGCCGTCGTCGAGGGTGCGCTGTTGGGTGGCTACCAATTCACCGCCAATAAGAAACCCTCTCAAGAGCCGACGTGGTCGACGCTGACCATTGTGGGTGCCCGCGATGAGGGCGCGCTGCAGGCCGGCGTGGTCGTTGCGGAATCGGTCTGGTGGGTGCGCGATTTGGTCAACACACCGCCCAACGAGCTCTACCCCGAGTCATTTCAGGCCCAGGTCACCGACACCCTGAAAGACCTTCCCATCGACATTGAGGTCTTCGATGAGGACCAACTCGTCGAAGGGGGATTTGGCGGAATTGTGGGCGTTGGCGGTGGATCCACCCGGCCTCCGCGCTTAGTCGCCCTGCGCTACCGACCGGAGGACGCGACCGGGCACATTGCTCTCGTGGGTAAAGGCATCACCTTCGATTCGGGTGGTCTATCGCTCAAACCTGCCGCCTCCATGTTGGGGATGAAATACGACATGACCGGTGCGGCCACGGTGTCGGGCGTGATGCGGGCGGTGGCCTCGCTCAAAGCTCCCGTTGCGGTGACGGCCTGGCTGTGTTTGGCAGAAAATATGCCCTCGGGTTCTGCCCAGCGCCCCGGCGATGTCATCAGCATTCGTGGCGGGACCACCGTCGAAGTGCTCAATACCGACGCGGAAGGGCGACTGGTCTTAGCCGATGGCCTCCAAGCCGCCAGTGAGGAACACCCCGACCTGATCATCGATGTCGCCACACTGACCGGTGCGGCGCGCATTGCCCTGGGTGAGCGCTATGCCGGCCTGATGGGTGACGCGCCCGCGACAGCGCTGGTGGAAAAGGCTGCACAGTCCTCGGGCGAACTGGTGTGGACAATGCCGCTCCCCGAAGAGCTCAGAAAGGGCCTCAATTCTGATGTGGCCGATATTGCCAATGTCGCCACCGGGAGCTCACTGGGCGGGATGCTGGTGGCAGGATTATTTCTTCAAGAATTTGTCGGCCCGCGTGCAACGCAGCCCGGCGACGATACCGAAGCGTCGAGAATCCCCTGGGCGCACCTCGACATCGCCGGCCCCGCATCGAACACCCTCGGCGCCTACGGCTACACCCCAAAGGGGCCCACCGGGGCCACGACCAGGGCTCTGATTAGCCTGCTGATGGACATCGACCAGGACGGGATAGGCACACTTTCCAGGTAGTAGGCTGGAGCCGCGGCGGGCGTCATAGAGCCTTGGCCAGAGACCGCACCATGCGAGGGAGTTCAACCGGTGACCGACCACACTTTTGACCTTGTCATTCTCGGAGCAGGAAGCGGCGGTTACGCGGCTGCTCTTCGCGCCAGCCAGTTGGGAATGTCGGTCGGGCTGATCGAGAAAGACAAAGTCGGGGGAACCTGCCTGCACGTGGGATGTATCCCCACGAAAGCCCTTCTCCACGCCGCTGAAGTGGCCGATTCTGCGCGGCACTCGGAAATGTTTGGGGTGAAGGCGTCGCTGGAGGGTATCGACCTGCCCGCCGTCAACACCTACCGCGACGGCATCGTCTCCAGCAAACACAAAGGCCTCCAAGGGCTCATCAAAGCACGGGGTATCACCACCATCGAAGGGGAAGGCACCCTGATCTCCCCCACCACGGTGCAGGTGGGATCCGACACCGTCACCGGCACGAACGTGATCCTCGCGACCGGCAGCTACCCGCGCACCCTTCCCGGTCTGGAAATCGGCGGCCGAGTCATCACCTCCGAACAGGCCCTCCAACTCGACTACGTCCCGCAGTCGGTCATCGTCCTGGGCGGTGGCGTCATCGGCGTCGAATTTGCCAGTGTCTGGCGCTCCTTTGGCAGCGAGGTCACCATCGTCGAAGGCCTCGACCACCTGGTCCCCGCCGAGGATGAATCGGTGTCCAAACAGTTCGAGCGCGCCTACCGCAAACGCGGAATCAACTTCTCTCTCGGGGTGCGCTTCCAGAGTGTGACCCAGACCGACCAGGGGGTGACGGTCACCCTCGAAGACGGTCAGACTTTTGAGGCCGACCTGCTGCTTGTCGCGGTGGGCCGCGGTCCCCGCACCGACGGTATGGGTTTTGACACCGTCGGAGTGACAATGGACCGCGGTTTTGTCCCCACCGATGAGCGTCTGCGCACCAATGTCCCCGGCGTGTATGCCGTGGGCGACATTGTCCCGGGCCTCCAGCTTGCCCACCGAGGCTTCCAACACGGAATTTTCGTCGCCGAGGAACTCGCGGGGCTAAACCCCCAAGTCATCAACGACGACCACATTCCTAAAGTCACCTACTCGGAGCCCGAAGTGGCCTCCGTGGGACTCTCCGAGTCCAAAGCCGTCGAGGCTTACGGCCAAGACGGCATTGCGATTTACGACTACAACCTGGCGGGGAATGGCAAAAGCCACATCCTCGAAACGGCTGGCTCGATTAAAGTCATCCGGCAGGTCGACGGTCCCATTCTGGGTGTCCACATGATCGGCGCCAGGGTGGGTGAACTCATTGGCGAAGCCCAGGTGGCGGTCAATTGGGATGCCTACCCCGAAGATGTTGCGCCGCTCCTTCACGCCCACCCCACCCAAAATGAAGCCCTCGGCGAAGCCTTCTTAGCGATCGCCGGGAAACCTTTGCACGCCCTCTAACCACACCCGGTTACCCACACAGGAGTTGATTACCCATGAGTGATGTCACTCTCCCCGCCCTCGGTGAATCGGTCACCGAGGGAACCGTCACCCGCTGGCTAAAAGCTGTCGGCGACAGTATCGACGTCGACGAACCACTCGTGGAGATTTCCACCGACAAGGTCGACACCGAGATTCCCTCCCCCGTGGCGGGAATCGTCCAAGAAATCCTGGTCCAAGAAGACGAAACGATCGAGGTGGGCGCTGTGCTCGCCCGCGTCGGCGACCAAGCAGCGGCTCCCGCCGAACCGGCGGCTGAACCCACCCCGGAACCGGCTGCTCCCGTGCAAGAGACCGCCCCGGCTCCGGCACCGACACCGACACCGGAGCCCGCACCCGCTCCTGCGGCCACCCCTGCGGCCACCCCTGCGCCGGCCCCGCCCGCACCCGAGCAACCGGCCGCAACTCCTGAGCCCGCTGCCCAGCCTGCAACACCTCCCGCACCGGCGCCTGCGACGCCAGCTCCTGCCGCACCAGCGGTAGCCGCTCCCCCGCAGTCTGCTGACTCCGCGGCATCGGTGGCAACTCCCGCGACACCCGCAATGACTGGCCAAGATGCGTCCTACGTCACGCCCATTGTGAGAAAACTTGCCCAACAGCACGGTGTGGACCTGAACTCAGTCACCGGCACGGGCGTGGGAGGCCGGATTAGGAAAGAAGACATCCTGCAGGCCGCTTCGGCGGTGCCGACCCCTCCGGCTGCCCCGGTGACGGCCGCGGCTCCTGCTGCAGCTCCCGCGACTCCCGCTCCGGCCAGCACGACTGATCAGAGTGCTGAGGCCTCCGCGTTGCGCGGGACGACACAGCCGATGAGCCGGTTGCGCAAAGTCATCGCCGAGCGCGCGGTGGCATCCATGCAGCAGACGGCGCAGTTGACCAGTGTGGTCGAAGCCGATGTGACCGATGTGGGTCAGCTTCGCTCCCGCGTGCAGGATGCTTTCGTGCAGCACACCGGGGGGAAACTGAGTTTCCTGCCCTTCTTTGTGAAGGCGGCGGCGGAAGCTCTGCAGGCATTCCCCATCATTAACGCGACCGTCGAGGGTGAGAGCATCGTCTACCCGGCGACCGAGAACATCTCTATTGCCGTCGATACCGAGCGGGGCCTGCTGACCCCGGTGTTGCGCGATGCCGCGACAAAAACCCTGGCCCAGATTTCTCAAGAGATCGCCGACTTGGCGGCCCGCACGAGGGATAATTCGCTGAGTCCCGACGAACTCTCGGGCGGTACATTTACGGTCACCAACACAGGATCGCGGGGTGCGCTCTTTGACACCCCGGTCGTGTTCCTGCCGCAGGTGGCGATTTTGGGCACCGGCATTGTGCAAAAGAAGCCTGTCGTGGTCTCCCACGAGGGCAGTGACTCGATTGCGGTGCGACAGACCGTCTACCTCTCACTGTCCTACGACCACCGCGTCGTCGACGGTGCCGACGCTGCGCGTTTCCTCGGACAGGTCAAAGCGCGGCTGGAAGCCGCTGATTTTGTCGCTGTGATGGGCATTTAGGGAGCTCGGCAGTTATGGCGCAGCAGGCAGAAAAAGAACCGGGTCGGATGACCCAGCTATGGCGGGTCTTCCAAATGACTCGCAAAGCGGACAAGTGGAGTGTTCCGCTGCTGATCGCGGTGTTCCTCGGGCCGGTAGCGGTCGGGATCACTCTTCCCCTCACACTCCTGCCAGGGGGCATTCTCACCCTGGTGTTGTGGATTCTCTCGGGCATCCTCACCGGCGTGCTTCTCGTGTTGATCGTGCTGGGAAACCGGGCTGAGGCGACGGCGTATAAGCAAATTGAGGGGCAGACGGGTGCCGTGGGCGCGGTGCTCCAAAACGGCCTGCGCAAAGCGTGGCAGACCAGCGAATATCCGGTCGCCATTAACCCTCGCACCCGAGACGCTGTCTACCGCGCGGTGGGTAAATGCGGGGTGGTGCTGATCGCTGAAGGCTCCAAAACCCGCACCAAGAAACTCCTCGATGACGAACGCCGTCATGTCTCGCGCGCGATTCCACAAATCCCCATTCACTTCCTCTACGTCGGGCCCGACGAGGGTGCGACCGGCCTGCGCCAACTGCGCAAGGAACTCAACCGCTTCAAAAAAACCCTGCGCAAAGCAGAAGTATTGGCCGTGGCGAATCGTCTCGAAGCGCTCAAGAAGCCCGGCAACATTCCCATTCCCAAGGGCATGGACCCCGCGAAGGCCAGAGCACCCAAGCCTCGCTAAACCCCGCTTCTAGACACCGGCCCATCAGGCTGTGATTAGCGGCTGACCAGGATTGTTCCCACTAAGCGGTCGTGGGCGCCACGACGGTCATCATCATTGAGTAGGGCCGGGATCACCAGCGCGATCAGGAGGGGCCGGACGATGGGGGCCACAATGCCCAAGCGTCCGCCGGTAATCGGCGCGATGCGCATCTTCATTAGCAGATGCCCCGGGGAGCCCGCGGCCAAGAGCCCGCCAGTCATGTGCAACAGGATAAAGACTGCGAGGATGCTCAGGTTATTGAACCCGAAAAACACTGCCGCGAGCCCCAGCGATAAGGCCCAATCGATGAGGATTCCCCCGATGCGCCGATTCCAGCCAGGAGTGCTTCTCTGCCCCGCTTCGGGAAGTCCGAAGCGTTTACCGGGCCAATACTCTTCTGATGAGTCCACCGCCACAGTCTAGAAGCCAGGCGTTTCGTAACATGGCCGAAACATCAGGGATACCCCTGCGTGATGGCGCGTGCCTACTCTGAAAGAGCTACGGTGTGTAGCGCTTGTTTCGTCCACCACAGGAGTGTGTATGTTCCGCGACTCGTCTGAGGCTCTCGCCTTCATCAAAGACACTGACGTAAAGTTCCTCGATATTCGATTCACCGACCTGCCTGGCGTGCAGCAACACTTCAACCTGCCAGCGCGAGCCGTCGACGAAGAATTCTTCACCGTCGGACAGCTCTTCGACGGTTCATCCATTCGCGGGTTCCAGTCGATTCACGAATCTGACCTGCAGCTCATCCCCGACGTGACCACGGCGTACGTCGACCCTTTCCGTAACGAGCGCACCCTGGTGATGATCTTCGACATCTACAACCCTCGAAACGGTGAAATCTACCCCCGCGACCCACGCCAGGTCGCTAAGAAAGCGGAGAAGTATCTCGCCTCCACGGGGATTGCGGACACCGCATTTTTCGCCCCCGAAGCTGAGTTCTTCATCTTTGACGATGTCCGTTACGAGGTGAACCAGCACACCAGCTTCTATTCGGTGGACTCCGAAGAGGGCGCGTGGAATTCTGGACGCGAAGAGCCCGGTGGAAACCTCGCCAACAAGACCCCGCACAAGGGCGGCTACTTCCCCGTGTCCCCGGTCGACAAGATGGCCGATATCCGCGATGACATCGTGTTGAAACTCGAAGAGGGCGGTTTAGAAGTCGAGCGCAGCCACCACGAGGTGGGCTCTGCGGGACAGTGCGAAATCAACTACAAGTTCAACACGATGGTCCACGCCGCCGATGAAATCTTGCAGTTTAAGTACATCGTGAAAAACACAGCGGACAACTGGGGTAAGACGGCAACGTTCATGCCCAAGCCCCTCTTTGCCGATAACGGTTCGGGGATGCACACCCACCAGTCGCTCTGGAGTGACGGCAAGCCGCTGTTTTTCGACGAGGCAGGGTACGGCGGGCTAAGCGACATCGCCCGCTGGTACATCGGCGGATTGCTCAAGCACGCTCCCGCCGTGCTGGCCTTTACCAACGCGTCGATCAACTCTTACCGCCGCCTGGTGAAAGGTTTTGAGGCTCCGGTCAACCTGGTGTATTCGGCTGGAAACCGCTCGGCGGCGATTCGCATCCCGATTACCGGCTCGAACCCGAAAGCCAAGCGCATCGAGTTCCGCGCCCCCGACTCGGCCAGTAACCCCTACCTGGCCTTCGCGGCGCAGATGATGGCGGGTCTGGATGGAATCCTGAACAAAATCGAGCCCCACGAGCCCGTCGATAAGGACCTCTACGAGCTCCCGCCCGAGGAGGCAAAGTCCATTCCGCAGGTTCCGGCGTCGCTGGAGGGGGCCCTTGCCGCCCTCGAAGCAGACCACGAGTTCCTGCTCGCCGGTGGAGTGTTCACCAAGGACCTCATCGACACTTGGATCGAGTACAAGAGGGAAAACGAACTCCTGCCCTACGCGCAGCGTCCGCACCCCTTCGAATACGAGCTCTACTACAGCGTGTAGCGACAGCTTCAGGCTCGTTCGGGGTCGAGCATGAGCATCGGCCCCGAACGACCCCGGAGGTCATGATTGCCGCAGGGCGGCAATCACACTGATTTCAACCGGTGCGCCTCCGGGCAGTGACGACACTCCGACCGCGGCGCGGGCGTGAACACCGCTCTGGCCAAAGAGTTCGACAAAAAGCTCCGAGGCGCCGTTGATGACCGCGGGGTGGTCGGTGAAATCTGCCGCACACGCGACGAATCCGGTGAGCGATAACACGCCCTCCAGCTGATCCAGGGTCCCCAGATGGTGCTGAAGTGCGGCGACGACGTTGAGTGCGGCACGCCTGGCCATGTGCCGTCCGTCAACGACCGACACCTCTGTGCCGACTCGACCTCGGTGTTCTAATTCGCCCTGGACGTGAGGGGTTTGGCCCGCGACGTAGAGCAGACCACCCCATTCACGCACCGCGGTGTAGAGCGCCACAGGTTGTGGAGCAGGAGGCAGGCTCGCGAGAATGTGGTCGCGCGACTGCGCGGTCTGGTCGTCGTTGCGCACCGTCTCACCGTAGCGATTAGACTTCCGCGCAACAACACGAACGAAAGGGTGCGAGATGCTGTCAAAGAAGATAGTGAGCACAGAATTGAGTGGCCCCCCGGCTCGGGAGGCACTAGGAGTCGTGGCTCCCTTTGACCTCGAATTAGACCGGGAAATGTGGCGTTGGCTGCCCGACGATGTCGATATCTTCATCACGAGAACCCCGTTTATCGATGACGAGGTGACCGTGGAGTTCGCCCAGGAAGCTTCCGACGCACCAGCCATTGCCCGGGGAACCAGAGACGTCACCGCGGGACCCGCCAACACTGTGGCCTATGCCTGCACCTCGGGCAGCTTTGTCGGTGGTCGCGACGCCGAGAGGGCAATTACCGACACCATGTTGGCCTCGGGAGCAGAGCAGGCATTGACGACCTCTGGCGCGTTAGTCGAAGCGCTCGAGTCGCTGGGTGTCTCCCGAGTGGTCGTCGCCACACCGTACATCGCCGAGTTGTCACAAAAACTCAGCGATTTTCTGGCCGAACATCAAATCACCGCGATCGATAACGTCTCACTGGGACTCTCGACACACATTTCCCAGGTGCCCTACGCACAGACCGCCGACATGATTCGAGCGGCGGATCGAGAGGACGCCGAAGCGATTGTGATTAGCTGCACCAACTTGCCCACCTATGACCTGCTCGTTCCGCTGGAACAGGAGCTGGGAAAACCTGTCATTTCGGCCAATCAGGCGACACTGTGGGCGGCGCTTCGCAGGATTGGCCGCTCAGCTGTGGGAGATGCCCAACTGCTGCTCGCCCGCTCCGACGCCGTCGTCGGCTAATACGGCGTCACACAACACTCGTGTCTCGAATTGATTACGGTTGTCCCCGTAAATCGAAGAACTGTAGTACTTTCCTACAGAAGGTTTCGGGCTCGTCCCGAATCCCCACCATGTAACCAAGATATGGAGTTCAATAATGATCAAGACAGGTAGCAGCAAGCGCCTCATTACGGGGGCATCGGTCGCATTCATTGCCGCCTTTGCCCTGTCGTCGTGTGCGTCGGCTCCTGAGTCTGCTGAAGAAGCCATCGACGAGGTAGCCGAAGAGGTCACCACCGAGGCGGAAACCGAAGAACAAGAGCAGAGCACTCTCGAGCGCGCCATCGAACGTGGCTACATTCGTGTCGCCATTGCGAACGAGCCCCCCTACACCTCGGTCAGCGCCGGCGGTGAAGTCTCGGGTGCTGAGCCCGACGTGGCTCGCGAGGTGTTCAAGCGCCTCGGCATCGACGAGATCCAGGGAACGGTAACCGAGTACGCCTCGATGATTCCTGGTCTTCAAGCAGACCGCTGGGATGCCGTCACGGCGGGTCTGTTCATGAACCCGGAGCGTTGCGAGCAGGTCTCGTACTCCGAGCCCGTCATCGTCTCGACCGAGTCGTTCGCCGTTCCCGAGGGAAACCCCGGTGGCCTGACCACCATCGAGGGCGTCCTTTCTGACCCAGACGTTTCCGTTGCGGCCCTGGCCGGAGCGTACGAGGAGAACCTGCTCCTGGACGCCGGTGTTCCTGAATCACAGCTCGTTCCCGTGCAGGACGCACGAAGCGGAATGGAAGCAGTGGAGTCAGGCCGTGCCGACGCCTTCATGCTGCCCACTCTGTCGCTGAATGACATCGCTCCGGACCACCCGAGCCTTGAGATCACGTCGTTCATTCAGGACGTCCCGCCGGCAGGTTCGGGAATTGCGTTCCGCCTCGAAGACTCCGATCTTCGTGACGCGTACAACGCAGAGCTCATCGAGTTCCGCGAGACGGATGAGTTCCGCGAGATCATGACCGGTTGGGGCTTCGACCCCGACGCAGGTGCAGCGACCTCCATGGAGGAGCTCTGCGCCGGTTAGGTCGCAGATTAGGTCATTTACGAGAGTTTTCGTAGAGAGATTGGTTCATCATCGACACGCTGATTGAGTTCGCACCCCTCCTCTGGAGGGGGTTGCTGGTGACCATCCAGGTGACCTTACTGGGGATAGCCCTGACAGTCGTCGTGGCCTTCGTGGCCGGACTGTCAGGGCTATCCAAGTACTGGTTTATCCGGTGGCCCTCGTACGTGTTCGTGGAGTTCTTCCGCGGATCGGGGCTCATCGTGCAAATGTTTTGGCTCTTTTTCGCCCTCCCCCTTTTCGGGATCAATCTTCCGCCTCTCGTGGCCGGGGTACTCGCCCTCGGGCTCAATATGGGCGCCTACGGCTCTGAAATTGTGCGGGGAACAATCGCCTCACGACCCAAGGGGCAGACCGAGGCCAGTATCGCCCTTGGCCTCTCGCGCACGCAGCGACTGTGGCGAATCCTCATTCCGCAGTCGATTCCCGCGATGCTGCCGCCATTTGGCAACGTGATGATCGACCTTCTGAAAAATACGTCCCTCGTGTCCCTCGTCACCGTTGCGGATCTCACCTGGGCGGCGGACACGATCCGGACAAACACGGGCCAGACGGTGGAGGCGTTCCTCGCCATCTTGGTTCTCTATTACCTCCTTTCGCTCCTCCTCGGCAGACTCGTCGACTTTTTAGAGCGCGCCTTTGCCCTCGAACGCAAGGCTCACGGCGTGAGCCGCAATAGAACGCTGTGGGGTGTGCTGACAAAATGACCTGGGATTGGGATTATGCGTTTGGAATAATGCCCGCACTGTGGCAGGGCTTTCAGCTGACTCTGCTGATTACGTTTTCCGCCTTTGCCGTGAGTTTGGTGCTGGGGTTAGTCGTTGCGGTCTTTCGGTTTCTCAAAATTCCCGGCCTCTTGCAGCTGCTGAACTTCTACGTGTCGTTCATTCGCGGTACTCCCCTGCTCGTGCAGGCCTACTTCGTGTTCTTCGTGTTGCCGTACTACGGAATCGTCATCGACGCGGTGCCCACCGCCATCCTGGTGTTGGGCATTAACTACAGCGCCTACATGGCGGAAGTCTTTCGTTCCGGCATCGAGCAACTGCCCAAGGGTCAGTGGGAAGCCGCCCGCGCGCTCAGTATTGGCACTCGCCGCACGTGGGTTCGAATCGTCATCCCTCAGGCGGTGTTCCCGATCATTCCCGTCATCGGCAACTACTTGATTCAGATGTTCAAAGACTCCGCCATTCTCTCGGCCATTACGGTCCTGGAACTGCTGGGAACAAGCCTCCAGCTCGGCAGTCGAACATTCCGTTACCTGGAGCCCATCACGCTGACCGGACTGCTCTTCTTGTCCATCAGTTTCCCGTCCTCACTATTGGTTCGACGTCTGGAGAAAAGATATGGCAGCACACACTGACATTTTGAACACCCTCAATGCGGACTTAGACCAGCCCGACTCGGTGGATTTTTCCGATGTCAACAAGCGCTGGGGAGACAACCATGTGCTGAGAGATCTGAACTTTTCGGTTGCACCGGGCGAAAAGGTCTCCATTATTGGCCCCTCAGGCTCGGGAAAGACCACCATTTTGCGCATCCTGATGACGCTGGAAGTCCCCGACTCTGGACAGGTCCACGTCGGTGACAGCCTCCTGTGGGACGCCACCCAGGGAAAAAAGGTGAGGGAGACCAAAGAGACGCTCAATACCCGCAAGCGGCTCGGAATGGTGTTTCAGCACTTCAACCTGTTCCCCCACCTCACCGCCCTCGAAAACATCACGGAAGCCCCCATCCACGTGCTGGGGCTCTCGAAGGTCGAAGCCACTGAGCGCGCCGAAGAACTGCTCGATCTGGTCGGCCTAAAAGATCACATGAAACACCTTCCCACCCAGCTCTCCGGTGGTCAGCAACAACGCGTGGCCATTGCCCGCGCGCTGGCAATGCGCCCCAAGGTGATGCTCTTCGATGAGCCCACCAGTGCACTGGATCCGGAGTTGATCGGTGAAGTGCTCGGGGTCATTCGCCGCCTCGCCACCACCTCCAGCATGACCATGCTGATGGTCACCCACGAGATGCGATTCGCCAGGGAAATTTCCGACCGCGTCGTGATGTTTGATCAGGGTCAGGTAGTCGAAGAGGGAAAGCCGGAGCAAATCTTCGAAAACCCCACCGAAGCGCGCACCCGGAAGTTCCTCGAGATTGTGGGGATTTAGCCCAGCCCTACTGCGCTGCGCCCCCACCATCGGCGCACAAACGCCTCAGGCTTTATCGAAGCGGAGGGTCTCACCGGTCGCGCCCGACATCCAGATGTCTTGGCAGGCGGCGGCGAATTCTTCTAGTCCCTCGGTGATGCTGGCAAAGACGTTTCCGGGAACCCAGCCCACGTCACCATTGATGAGCAGGTTGTTTCGACCATAGAACACGGCGAGGTCCACGATGTCGGTGGCCGTCTCGCCGCCCTCACCCTCGCGGTAGCCGTAACCGGGATTGCTCAACTCGGTGGCCGAGAAACTGAAGTAACACACGTCGCCCGGGATGGGAGTAATCGTGGAATTCTCCAGTCCCAGAGGTTCCGGCGTGAGGGCAGGAACGAGGGTGTAAATCTCGTTTCTGGCGTATTTGCCGTGGTAGACCTGCGCACTGTGAGGCAGGGTATCCCACACCGCCGCAGCAGTCCGAGGCGCTTCCTGATCGAGCATCTTCGCGCGGGCAGACACTCCGCGCGAGACCAACGTGATGGTGATAAACCGTTCCACTGCCACTCATTCCCCTCGATGCCACAGCCTCACCGCCACGGCGCGACCAATGTGGTCCTAATTGTAGGATAATTTTGTCTGAGGGCATTGCCACAGTCGCCCTCAGTCCCTAGTCCCCCCGCCCGCACTCTGCCGGCCCCATCGAAGAAGAGACTCATGCACACACTCGGCTTTCTTTACCCCGGCCTCGGCGCCGAGGACGACTACCCCTACATGGATTCACTGCTCGGTGACGACATCTCATTGGCCCTGGTGCACACGTCGGTCGGTGTCGATGCCCACGAAGTGGACGCGCTAATCGATATCGGGAAGAGCGAACGCCTCGCCGAGGGGGCCACCGCCCTCGCGTCCGCGCAGCCCCACTCGGTGATGTGGGCGTGCACATCGGGCAGTTTCGTCTACGGACTCGAGGGCGCCCGGGCTCAAGCCCAAGGGGTCGAAGACATCATCAACGTGCCGACGTCGTCGACGTCGCTGGCTTTCGTCGAGGCCCTCCAGTATTTAGGGCTCAGTCCGGTCGCCGTCGCGGCCACCTACCCCGACCCGGTCTCCCAACGATTCATCAGTTTCCTGGAAGACGCCGGCATTGATGTGCTCGGCCTGATTAGCCACGACCTAGAAACCGCCGCCTTAGCCGGTGGGCTGTCACAGGCTGAAGTCGTCCAGCTGGCCCTCAGTAACAACCCGCCAGAAGCACAGGCGGTGTTACTTCCCGACACCGCGATGCACACCGCGCGCTACATCCCGGAAATCGAAGAGGCGCTGAGCAAACCGGTGTTGACGGCTAACCAGGTCACTCTGTGGCAGGCGCTCCGACTGGCCAACCTTCCCGTTCCCTCAGTGCCCCAACTCGGCGCGCTCTTTGCCTGACAACCCCGCACCTCCTACCCGATGGTGAGTGGCCCCGCGTGAATGTGTCTCGACACCCCGTCGCCGTCGTGACCGGGGGCCGGGCGGGAATTGGCTGGGCCATCGCCACCAGGCTTCGTGATTCGGGCTTTGAGGTCGTGGTGACCAGTCGACACAGCCCCGACGCGGCGGAAGCCGGTATCCGCTCGGTGCTCATTAACCACTCGGAGCCCGATTCGAGCAACCAGTTGGCCGAGGATATTGCCTCCCACGAGGGACGCGTCGATGTTCTCGTCAACAATGTGGGCCGGCGCCAGAATGAGTTAATCGGTGAGTTCCAGCCCGATGAACTCGTGGCGGGTCTGACACTCAACCTCGCCAGTGCGCTACTGGTAACCAGCGCTCTCGTCCCCCTTTTTGACTACACCGGTGGCGCGATCATCAACATCAGCTCTCGCCTGGCGAGTGCTGCCATTTCAGGAGTGAGCGCCTACGCCGCCGCGAAGGGAGGGCTAAACGCCTTCACCCGGGCGGCAGCGGTGGAACTCGCCGATCGACACATCCGGGTCAACACGGTCGCCCCGGGCATGACTCGCACCGCGATGATTGAGGGCTGGTTGGATAGCCAGAGCGACCCCGATGCCGCCCTTCACGACACCCTCGCCAGCATTCCGCTGGGTCGCCTCGCGGACACCGGCGATGTGGCCTCCGTTGTCGCGTTCCTGGCATCCGAGCGCGCCGCGTATCTCACGGGCGCACTCATTCCCGTCGACGGCGGTTTTACGGCGGCGTAGATGGCGGCGTAGATGGCCCCCTAAAGAGCCGCTTAGAGCGCTTCGTGTGCGGCGTGCTCGACGGCCGAGAGAGCCGCCTGAAGCGCGGGGTTTTGTTCTGTTCCTCGGCGAAAAAGCGCGACTAGTCGCCTGGATAAGCCCTCGGGAAACACTCCGGTCACGCGGGTCTTGTCGGTCGTACCGCTGGCCACCGTGCTCGGCAAAAACGCCGCCGCCACACCAAAATCGACGAGTTTGCGGTGTAGTGACGGGTCGGGAGATTCAAACCCCACACGGGGTTCAAAACCGGCTGCTCGACAGGCCTGCTCAGCAAAAAGGCGGGCGTCGGTTCCTTCCGGCTCCAGTGCCCATATGGCCTCCCCAGGCTGGGACGCCGGGGAGCCGACATGAACCTCGACCGCTTCCACGCCGAGCTCCCGGCGAATAATGCCCTCGGCGGGAGGAAGAGAAATTCCGGGGTATTCGTCTGCGACCACGAGGTCAACGCGTCTGGCGAGCAATTCACTCACGGCAACATCCGGTTCTCGCTGGGAGAAAACGATCTCGATCGCGGGATACTGCCTGCTCATGTTGTGGACCATCAGGGGTAACACCCCCGCCGCGAAGGTCTGGAACGAGGCAATTCGAACTGTCGCGGTGGTGAGGTTTTTGGCCGCATCGACCTCCGACTGCGCCTGTTCCAAAATCGCCAAGATTTTCTCCGAGTGGCGGACTAAACCTTCAGCAGCGCTGCTCAGTTGCACTCCCCGACCGACTTTTTCGAGCAGGGTGATGCCCGCATCCCGCTCTAGGCGGTTGATCTGCTGGGAGACATTGGCGGGGCTGACCTGGAGTGCGTGAGCGGCGTGGGTGATGCCGCCGTGCACCGCCACCTCTCGGAGCACGCCCAAGCGTCGAGGATCGAGCACGGCCACCCCCTCATTGTTAATAAAAAACGATTGGTATTGATTATTTTATCAGCATAGTGTTTATGGTTTTTCTGAGTTAACGTGTCCCTACACCCCACGAAAGAAGGCGCCGTGCCCATTGAACACCCCTCTCAGGACGAACAAGACCGCCGCCTTGCGGCTGTTCGAGAGTCCATGGCAGTCGCAGGTTTTGACGGGTTGGTCGTGGCGGACCCCGCCAATATTTTCTACCTGAGCGGCTATAACGCCTGGTCGTTTTACACCCCGCAGGTACTTTTTGTTCCCGCATCCGGTGAGCCGCTGCTGTTTATGCGGGAAATGGATGCACTGGGTGCACACCGGACCGCGTATCGATTTGCCTCGCCGGCCCTGGGCTACCCCGAACACCTGGTGCACAAGCCCGACGTGCACCCCATGGAGTGGGTTGCCACGCAATTGCGCGAACACGGCTTCGCCGATGGCACCCCAAAAATCGTTGGCGTCGAAGGCGATGCGCATTTCTTCGCGGTGCGCTCCTACTGGGCGCTCAAGTCGGGTATCCCCGAGTGGGATTTGCGCGATAGCCGTGAGCTCGTCAATCGGGTCCGGCTGGTGAAATCAGACTTCGAAATCGGACAGATGAGAAAAGCCGGCAAGATTGCCAGCGCGGCGATGGTGGCGGCAATCGGCGCCATGGAACCGGGACGGCCGATGAACCAGGTGGCGGCTGAAGTGATGGCCGCCCAAGCCGAAGGTGTCGGGGATATCGATGGGGATTATCCGGCGATTGTTCCGATGTTTCTCCAGGGTGAAGGCGCGGACACCCCACACCTCACCTGGACCTCGACCCCGGTGGGCGAGAACGAAGCGATCGCCATCGAACTGGCCGGGGCCTACCACCGCTACCACACGCCGCTCGCCAGGACCGTCTGCACCGGAGAGCCCTCGTCGGAATTGCGACGGTTAGCTGACGTCACCGTGGAGGGCCTGGATGCGGCACTCGCCCAAATGAAAGTGGGTAATAGGCCCTCCGATGTGACCGAAGCGTGGGATGCCGTATTGCGCCGCAATAACCTCGAGAAAAAGTCCCGCCTTGGCTACTCCATCGGTATCGGTTTTCCACCGGACTGGGGTGAGCGCACGGTGAGCATTCGAGCAGACGACACCACGGTTCTCGAAGAAAACATGACTTTTCACGTCATCGCCGGGATGTGGATGGAGGGTTTCGGATTTGAAGCCTCCGAGTCGGTGCGCGTCGCTCCGACGGGTCCAGAAATCTTTACCTCATCGCCCCGGGAACTGATCGTGAAACCACATTCTGGGAGGCCTCAGTGACCTTTGACCTCGCCACGCGCGCGTCCGAACTCACAGGATCAGTCATCGACTCCTCGACGGAGCTACTGGCCCAGCAACGCCACGACATTGTGCGCTTTGCCATGGGAGCTCCCAGTGAAGACCTGATTCCGATGGAACAGCTCGACAAACTGTTTTCCCACATGCCCACGGGGCGCTATGACTACGGCGAGAGTGCTGGAGAGCCCGCTCTGCGCGAGCAAATCCTCGCGCTCTCGGAGCAGATGGGTAACCCCACCAGCGACGATCGCCTGGTGGTCACAAACGGGGCCATGCAGGGCCTCGATTTGGCGTTTAAGTTGTTGGTCAACCCGGGCGACCTGGTCATCGTGGAAAACCCGACGTACCCGAATGGCTACCAGACCGCGCGCAGCTATGAAGCCGATGTCGTCTCCGCGCCCGTCGATAGCCACGGTCTGGTGGTCGACTCGCTGAGAGAAATCGTGGCGCGCTCGGGCAAGACACCCAAAGTGATCTACACGATTCCTAATTTCCAAAACCCCACCGGTGTCACCCTCTCCAGGGAGCGCAAAACCCAATTGCTCGCGCTCGCTGAAGAGTGGGGAAGCGTCATCGTCGAGGACGACCCCTACGGAATGCTGCGCTTCGATGGAACCGACGTGCCGAGTTTTTCCAGCCTCGGCGGTCACAATCCCCTGGTGTTTCGCATCCAGACATTCTCGAAACTGATTGCTCCCGGACTGCGCGTGGGCTGGATCGATGTCGACCCCGAACTCCAAAAACTCGCGGTCAACGCGAAGCAGGCGATGGATACCTGCACCAACGCTCCCAACCAACTCGTGGTGGCCAAGTTTCTCCAGCAGGGCCACCTCGCCCCCCACCTCGATCGCCTGCTCCCGCTGTATAAAGAGCGCAAAGCGGCCATGAATCAGGCCCTGAGCGAGACTTTTGGCGAGTCGATCAGGATGACCGACCCTGAAGGAGGCTTTTTCCTCTGGGCCACATTCATGGCTGAGCGTGAGCAACTCGACACCCAAGAGCTCTTCCCCGCGGCTCTTGAAGAGGGAGTTGCCTACATCCCCGGGGTCGCCTTCACCGCGGACAACTCTCAGCACAACGCGCTTCGGCTGTGCTTTGCCACATCCTCTCCGGATCGTATTCGTGAGGGCGTGAGCCGTTTGGAGCGAGCCGTGTTGAGAGTGCAGAGTGTGTAGCCTGGCCTGCGGGCAAGGAGGTCCACGTGCTTAACCCCACCGAATCGGCTCTCATCGAGAGTATTTCGCTCGATCAAATCGTTGCGGACACGCAGGAGCTCATCGCGGCCCAGAGCGAGAATCCCGGCTCCGTCGAGGCGGAGGCGGTGTCGGTCCTCCAGGCCATGTGCGAGCGCATCGGCGCTGAAGTGACCCTCCAGGAAGTCCAACCCGGGCGCGCCAACCTTCACGCCAGCGTGGGGCCAGCAGACGCACCCAGCATTTTGTTTTTGGGTCACAGCGACGTCGTTCCCGCCGGCGAAGGCTGGGAGGGCGACCCTTTTTCTCCGCGGGTGTTCCTCGGCAGCATTGTGGGCCGCGGTGCGACCGATATGAAAGGTGGCCTCGCCGCGGTGGTCGCCGCCATGGGAGCTGTGGCCAGCACACGCCCCGACATTCGACTCGAGCTGCTCTGCACGGTTGACGAGGAAGACCAAGCACTGGGAGCCCTGAGCGCCATCGAACACCTCGAGGGTCGCTCCCTCACAGCGTGCATTGTTGCGGAGCCCACCAATCTCGACGTCGTCATCGGCTGCCGCGGGTCGACCAACCTGCAGATTGACATCACGGGCAAGTCCGCCCACGCCGGACGACCCGAAGACGGCGTCAGCTCGATTTATGGTGCCGGTGTGCTCATTGAGAAAGTGCGCGAGGCTCACCAGGCAGCCAGCCGAGTGGAGGCCGACCCCCTACTCGGGCGTCCCACCTGGAACGTGGGAACGATTGAAGGGGGCACGGGAACGTCGATGGTCCCCCAGAAAACATCCGTGACGATCGACCGTCGCACCATGCCGGGGGAAGCACCCCAGGATATTTTGGCCGAGCTTTTACGCTCGGTGGAAGAGGAACTAGCCAGTGAGGACATCGCTCCCGCCGAGGGGTTAACCCTCAGCGGCAGTGTCACTCTGGAAATGCCGGGGTTTAAAACCCCGGACGACTCAAATGTTCCCACGCTGGCCAAACAGGCGTTGGCAGATGTGGGCAGGGACGTCTCTCTCACGGGGTGGACGGCTGCCTGCGAGGGCGGTTTTGTGGCACGAGCCACCCAATCGCCGACCATCATTATGGGGCCAGGAGACATCAACAACCAGGCGCATCAGCCCAACGAGTCGGTACAGATTGACGATTTACTCTCTGCCGCTCAGGCCTACGCGCTGATGGCGGTGCGTTTACACAAGGCGTAATCGAACACGACGGCACGAAAAAAGGAGATCCAGTACATGTCGGAACGTAAAGTCGCGGTAGTGACGGGCGCAACCTCAGGGATTGGGCTAGTCGTTGCTCAGACCCTTGCCTCTGACGGGTTTTTTGTGGTGGTGACCGGTCGCTCCCAGTCGCGGGGGGAAGCCGCTGTCGCCAGTATCGGCGACAGCGCTATTTTCATCGCTGCCGATCTCGTCCAGCCCGGCGCCCCCGCAAAGTTGATCGAGGATACCCTCGCGCAGTGCGGTCGACTGGATGTCTTGGTCAACAACGCCGCGATTGATCACACCAACGACCTTCTCGAGGTGGGCGATGACGAAATCCGCGAGACGTTCGAAACCAACACCTTTGCTCCAATGAGCACGATGATTGCGGCCGCACGGGTGATGAAAGAGCAGGGCGACGGGGGCAGCATTATCAACGTCACCTCCCGGCTGGCGAGTATCGGTGTGCCCACAATGGGCGTCTACAGCGCGAGCAAGGGCGCGATGCTGGCCTTCACGACCGCGGGCGCAATCGACCTGGCACCGTTTAACATCCGGGTCAACGCGGTCGCACCGGGTATGACCCGCACCCCCCTTTACGAAGAGTGGATTCAGAGCCTGGATAACCCCGAGGAGAAGGCTCGGCAGGTAGCCGAGGCGGTTCCCATGGGCCGAATCGCAGAGCCCGAGGATGTCGCCGCAGTGATCTCCTTTTTGGCCTCCCCCGAGGCGAGTTACCTCACGGGGACATCGATCCCCGTCGAGGGTGGCTACCTCGCCAAATAGGCCGGTTAACGGCACCGAACTAGTCGGCCTGTTCGACACTTTTCGCCGGCTTCCGCGCTCGCTGGCCGGGCTCGTCGCGCTGCTGCCGCCCTCGCCTCTGCCTCCCGAGCAGAACATCCGCGTGCTCGAGGCCGTGTGGTTCGACGTCGCTGGCCCGCATGCGATGCAGGCAAAGCCGAGCGCCAGCTAGGCCAGTTCGTCTTGTGCTCGGCGCGCGAGTGCTCGATCGAGCGGATCGGTCAGGAGGGTTGCTGCGTGCTCGAATGTAACCCACCGGCACTCGTCGACCTCGTCGTGCGGCTTGAATCCCTCGTCGCGCTCGATGGTCATGAACCAGTAGCGGGTCTGCTTCATCCCGCCGTCGACCGGATACATGACGGTGAGCTCTGGGGAGGTGATTTCGGCGTGCAGGGTGCACCGCAGCGCGGTCTCTTCATGCACCTCGCGCAACGCGGCGGCCTCGAAAGACTCGCCGGGGTCGAGTTTGCCCTTCGGGAACGACCAGTCGTCGTGCCGCGGGCGATGAATGACAAGCATCTCGACCGCGTCTGACGTCCACTCGCCACGCAGCACGATGCCCCCCGCCGCGAGCACGATGGCCGCATTCGTCGCTGACTCAGCCAAGAATGCCCCGCTTTTCGCGGTGCTTGACGAGGTCGAACTTCGTGATCGTGTCGGCGGATGTCCGCAGTCGACGAGAGGCGGAGCGCCCCGTCATGATGACGCTCGTCGTGGCGCCGCGGCGTGCGAGCGACTCAACGAGCTCAGCCTCATCGACCCAGCCCGAAGAGATGGCGTGGGTGATTTCATCGAGCACGACGAGTCCGTAGTCGTTCGATGCGATCGCCTCACGCCCGGTCGCCCACGCGCTCGTCGCCAGGCGAGCCGGGTCGGACTGCGCCCAGGTGAGGTCTAAGGAGAGCGTCGGCCATTCGATGCCGAGTCGCCGCCCTGAGTCCACTTCAGCCGGGTTCCACCCGCCGCCCTTCAAGAACTGCACGACGAGCGTTCGCCACCCGCGCCCCACGCTGCGGTTGGCGTAGCCGAAGGCCGC
Source organism: Pontimonas sp. (assembly GCF_031581085.1). Lineage (NCBI taxonomy): Bacteria > Bacillati > Actinomycetota > Actinomycetes > Micrococcales > Microbacteriaceae > Pontimonas > Pontimonas sp. Next base: position 1,576 of record NZ_JAVLBO010000004.1, on the reverse strand, counting down.
GGCGCTCTTTCCCCAGCCTTCGCCCACGAAGAGCATCACAATGCTGCTCGTCGGGCGGGCCATGGGTCGAGACGTCGGTCGGTGGCTCGGCACGTGAACAGGCTAACAAGGAGGTCAGGCTGCCCGGCCAAAGACGAGCACCCCCTCCGGGTCAATCGTGAGGGCGACCGTCGACCCCAAGTCGAGCGCGGCCGGCGATAGCACCGTTACCTCGCCCGCGTTCGGAATGCGCACGCCCACGCGGTACCCGCGGCCCTCGTACACGCACGTGCTCACGACACCGCTCACGGTGCCCGGCGTCACCGCGTGCAGCCCTTCGGCGAGGGTCACGGCGTCGGGGTGGATGAAGACTTGGAGCAGGCCGTCTGGGCCGTCGCCGCAGACCTGGCCGATCAGGGTCTCGCCGCCGATCACCGCGTGCGCGCGATCGGCGTCGTGCCGGATGAGTTCGGGAACGAGGCGCGAGCTGAAGCCCGCCATCGCGGCGACCCACGGCGTTGCCGGCCGGGAGAAAACGGCCTGGGCGGAGTCGAGCTGCACGGCCCGGCCGCGATCGAGCACGAGGATACGGTCGGCCAGCGCGAGCGCCTCTGACACGTCGTGGGTCACGTAGACGACGGTCGTGCTCAGGCGCGAGAGCAGTGTCGCAAGCTCGGTGCGCATCGTCGTGCGCAGCTGCACGTCAAGGTTCGAGAGGGGCTCGTCGAAGAGCAGCAATTGCGGTTCGGTCGCGAGCGCTCGCGCGATCGCGACGCGCTGCTGCTGGCCGCCCGAGATCTCGGCGGGACGCCGGTCTTCGAGCCCGCTCAATTGCAGCAGGTCGACGAGCTCGGCGACGCGCTGCTCACGCGACTGCGCATCGACGCGGTGTCGACCATGACGCAGGCCGTACCCGATGATGTCGCGCACGCGAAGGTGTGGCCAGAGAGCGTAATTCTGAAAGACCATGTTGATGCCCCGGCGATCCGCGTCGACGGCGAAACCGGGCCTCGAGAGCTCGGTGCCGCCGAGCACGATGCGCCCCTCATCCGGTGCTTCAATGCCAGCGATCATGCGCAGCAGGGTCGACTTGCCGCACCCCGAGGGTCCGAGCACGGCGAGCGTCGTACCCGGTTCGACGGTGACGGACAGATCATCGAGGGCGAGCGGCGCATCGGCGCCGCCCGAGTAGCGCTTCGAGATGCTCTCAACGACAAGTTCGGCGGTGGCGGTGCGCATCAGCGTGACTCCGTTCGGGATGATTGATAACGGCGGATGAGTCGGCGACCGAGGGCGGTGCCGACGGCGGCGAGCACAATGACGACGGCCGCCGTGAAGATTGCACCGGCGGTCGCGTACCCGTAATGGCCCCGGTCGTACTCGAGCAGGATCTCGACCGGCAGTGTGACAAAGTTCGGCGGGGCGAGCATCGTCGTTGCGGCCAGGTCGAACACGCTTGAGGCGAAGATCGCCACGAGCACCGAGAGCAGTGCGGGCGCGACGAGCGGGGCGAGAATTGTGCGCAGCCGGCTCAGCAAGCCGACACCCGAGAGTGCAGCCGACTGCAAGAAGCTCGCCGGAATCTGGGCGAGAGCCC
>NZ_JAVLBO010000049.1:0-2541 GCF_031581085.1 Pontimonas sp. | reverse complement strand
CCGGAGATCACGCGGCCACACTGATTGAAGCGCTTAAAGCAGGACGCCTTGATGTCGCCCTGCTTGATGTTCACCTGGGCAATGGCCCCTCCGGATTCGACATCGCCCAAAGCCTGCGACGGCTCACACCGGGGCTTGGCATTGTCTTTCTCAGTAGTGTGCGCGACCCGAGGCTTTTGGGCTACAACCCGGCATCGCTGCCCAAAGGGGCGCGTTATTTGTTGAAATCTGACGTGGACGACATCGACATGATCGAGAGGGCTCTTCGCGCGGCCGCCGATGACGGCTATGCCCGCTCCGATCAAGCCGCGCCCCGCGTTAATTTGACCCAGCCCCAGATTGACATCCTGCGGCTCGTGGCGCGGGGGCTCTCCAACGCGGAGATTGCCCGAGAGCGAGTGGTGACCGAACGGGCCGTGGAGGTTGCGGTGTCACGGTTAGCCAAACACTTGAACCTTCGGGAGACTCCGGGGCTGAACCAGCGCGTGCACATCGCCGCACGGTTTTTTAAAGAGATGGGTTGGACCCCGTGAGCGAGGCGACGCCCACGAAGGTTCGCTTTCCTCGGCAGATCCCCATTCGTCATCTTTTTCACGTCCCCACACTGTCGGGTGTCATACCGGGAGTGGTTCTCCTTTCCGCGATTGCCTCCGCCTCCGGGCTCGCCTTGTCCCTTCTGGTCGTGTGGTTGGCTGTCCACGCCCTCACGTTGCTTGTCGCCGGACTTTTGGGGTGGGCGTTTGTGGCGATACTCCGCGCCGGGGGCCGTAGCCGAGTCGGACCGCTGATCGTGCTCACCACCGGCGCGCTTGTGGGCGGTGCAAAAGGGTTTTTCACCGCCCTGGTCGACCTGAGTCTTGGCTTAACTGATGCGGCAGCTAGCGAATTGTTTATCCGAGGTCTGGGCGGAATTGTGGTGGGGGTGTGGCTGATTGGCACGATTGCCTACGCTCGGAGTGCCCTGGAACAACTTGAAGATGCTCGGGGCACGCTTGTGCGGGCAAACATTGCGAGGCGACTGACTGAGGAAGCCGCCAGCACACCGCCAGAGTTGACCACATCGCTTTACGCAGTGCGTGGTCTTCGCGATCAGCTCACCCATGATCCACAATCGACAACGGCGAAAGAGATTCGCAGTGTCGTCGATGCGACGATTCGGCCGCTCAGTCGCGCGCTGTGGTCGATAGAACAGCAGCGCTACCCGAGTTTGCGACTGTCCTCGCTTTATCGTGTCGCACTCGGGTCGATGCGCCCACGCGGCTGGTTGATTGGTGTGGTGTGGTCGGCGACCTCATTGACCGGTCTGGCCGTGCCACTGGGCATCATCGATGCGCTGCTGTATGTCGGCTGGGCGGGCCTGCTGGGGGCAGCACTGTTTTCGCTGATCCGGCTGCCGTCCAGACTACCCATCGCTGTGTCACTGCCACTGTTGATTGTGAGCTCTATTACTGCGGTATTCGGTGGAAACGCGCTCGCGAGACTGGTCTACCCACCCTTCTCTGACCTGATGGGTCCGGGCCTTTTGGTGTCCGGGGTAGCGTGGATGACGTTTGTCGCCATTAGCGCCAGCATGCTCTCTGGTGTGTTAGATATCCGCCGGGTAATCGAAGCGGATTTGGCCAGCCACGACACCCAAGCACTCATCGACACACGCGCAGGGCTTTCCGCTGAAGCGGTGAGTGCCCGGCGCCTTGCCACCGAACTTCACGGCCGTGTCCAAAGCAAACTGCTCGCCGTGGCAAGTGCGTTTGACCAACGTCGACTAAACCGCGAACAGCTCGCCCAACAGCTGGGAGATGTCGTGGGAAACCTGGAAAAACTGGCCGGTATCAACCACACCGATGGGGACACCGATGCCCAGACCGAGACCCTACGCTCACTCGAAGAGGCCTGGGCGGGACTGGTCGACCTTCGAATTGACGACACCTCGCGCTCGGTACTCGACCTGGCACTCGTGTCCAGGCCCGAACTGATGGAGCCATTGCGTGAGGTCATCAACAATGCTCATCGCCACGGACATGCAGGTGTTGTCGAGGTGTCTGCGCGCAGTAGCGAGGATGCGCTCGAAATCGTCATAACCGATGACGGCTATGGGCCGACCGGGGGAGGGGCCGGGCTTGGCTCAGCCCTTTTTGATCTATGGACGCAGGGGAACTGGTCGCTTGGAGCTGCTGCGGATGGCGGCAGCCGGGTGACCATGGTGATTGACCAGAATCGGTTGGCCCCCAGCCAACATATTTAGCGGCAGCGGTCGGTCCAGCACACGGTTGTAAAAAGCTCACTCCGCTGGGGGCCGAAAGTCAGAAGAATCCTGACCTACCAGGCGCGTGGTTGCCTCGCTCGGTAGATTCCGATGCCCACGCCCCCGAGTAGGAGGGCAATGAGGATGCTTGATGCGGTAATGACCAACCAGCCCGGAATCGGGTCCGATGTTCCGTTGGGTGAACCGGTGGTCGATGAGTCCGCGTCGCCGCTTGCCGCCCCACTGGAATTGTCATCACCGTCGTGGGCGGGAGTGGACGTCTTTGTCGTATCAGACGT
>NZ_JAVLBO010000048.1:0-2586 GCF_031581085.1 Pontimonas sp. | reverse complement strand
GGTAAACGTCATCAGGTTTGTCGGCGGGGTGTCATCACTCGGATTGAGAAGGTCAGTCAGGCTTTCAATAGTGAGCCGGGAAAAGGTCTCGTGGGGTGCGCTGCGCACAGTATCCATCACCGAGCCGGCGACGGCCATCGTCTCAAAACGCAGAGAAATCTGGTCGGAAGCGAAGCCACCATATTCGCTCCTCACATCCTCCAAGGCGTCCCACAAGGTTTTTTCCTCAGCGTGGAGCCCGGCGGCGAGGCAGGCCAGGTAAAGCCCGGCAGAAATACCGTCCTTGTCCCGCACCGTCTCCGGGTTCACCAAATAACCGAGGGCTTCCTCGTAGCCGAAGATGAGTCCCGGGATGCGAGAGATCCACTTAAAACCTGTGGGGGTGTCTTGGGGGGTGAGTGAATGCTGTTGGGCAATTGCCGCGGCAATCGGTGAGCTCACCATGCTGAAACCGATCACTCCGTCCTTGCCTTGAGAGACAGCATCCTTCGCCTTCGCCGAGGCGAGGATTGCCCCCAGTTCGTTGCCGGAGAGCGTCTGCCAACCGGCGCCGTCGGGGAGGGGAAGGGCGACGGCGAGACGATCAGCATCGGGGTCGTGGGCAATAATCAGGTCGGCGCCCACCGCGGAGGCTTTCTTGAAAGCTAAATCGAGTGCACCGGGTTCTTCGGGGTTGGGAAAAGACACCGTCGGAAAATCAGGGTCTGGGGCGAACTGTTCGTCCACCGGATGTAGCGTCGAAAAACCTGCATCGGCCATCAGTGAGAGGAAGACTTCACCGCCAACACCGTGCATGGGGGTGTAACAAATCGATAGTGAAGAGCGCCCCTCATCTGTGAGGGTCTGAGCAAGGGCCAGTGTGGCCTCCTGGTAGGCCTCAATCACGTCTTTGACTGCCGTGTCGTAGTCGTGGGAGCGGGCCATCATCGATGCCCGTTCGATCTCGTGGGAGGCCATGATGGCGCGGTGGATGTCAGAATCTGCCGGCGGAACAATTTGAGAGCCGTTGTCGCCTCCCCCCAAATACACTTTGTAGCCGTTGTCGGCCGGGGGGTTGTGGCTTGCCGTCACCATTACGCCGGCGTCAACATCTAAATGGCGAACAGCGAAGGCAAGAACCGGGGTGGGTGTCACCTGGTCGAAAAGTACCACCCGCACTCCCATGGCTTGGAGGATTTCGGCGGTGTCCTTGGCGAAGACGTCAGAGTTGTGTCGGGCGTCGAAACCCACCACAACAGATGGCGCTCGGGGGGAGTGTTTCTCTGTCAAGAAACGACCTAAGCCGTGGGCGGCGTGGGACACCACCACTCGGTTCATGCGCGCAGGCCCGGCGCCAATCTCCCCGCGGAGGCCCGCCGTACCAAACGTGAGGTGGCCGCTAAAGCGCGAACGAAGCTCCACTAACGCTGAATGATCGTGGCCTTCTACTGCTTCCACTAGAGCTTCGAGCTGAGCTTTGGTGGTCGGATCTGGATCTTGCCCGATCCACGAGCGTGCCTGGTCGAGTAGCTCGGTGTTTTCGGCGTTCACAGCGCCACAACTACTTTCGCCAACATGTCACCGATGACCGCTTCTGCGTCTTTGCCGGCCTGAATGACCTCTTCGTGGCTAAGCGGTGAATCACTGATTCCTGCCGCCAGGTTGGTGATCAGTGAGAAGCCGAGAATTTCCATTCCGGCTTCCCTGGCGGCAATCGCTTCAAGAGCCGTGGACATGCCCACAATGTGGCCACCCATTGTTTTGGCCATCTGAACTTCGGCCGGGGTTTCGTAGTGCGGGCCTCGAAACTGAACATAGACACCTTCATCGAGGTCCTGTTTGACGCTTCTTGCGACATCCCGGAGGCGGGTCGAATACAGGTCGGTCAGGTCGATAAAAGTCGCCCCCTCAAGCGGTGATGCTGCGGTGAGGTTCAGGTGGTCGCTAATCAGCACAGGAGTTCCGGGGCTCCAGTGGCTTTTGATTCCCCCCGCGCCGTTTGTGAGGACCATTACTTTGGCGCCAGCAGCCGCTGCGGTTCGTACCGAGTGCACGACCCGTCTCACGCCGTGGCCTTCATAAAAGTGCGTCCTCGCGCCAATGATGAGGGCGTGTGAACCATCGGGTAGCGCGACACTTCGAAGTGTTCCGACGTGGCCTTCCACGGCAGGGGCCGAGAAGCCCACCACGTCACTGGCAGGAATTTCGGCAACCGTTTCGCCCATCACATCGGCGGCTTTTGCCCAGCCAGAGCCCAGCGTGCAGGCAATCCGGTGAGACGCCACACCGGTTTTTTGCGCGATTTGGGCTGCGGCCTCGCGGGCCACCTCAAAAGGATCGGTGGTGGGGTCATCGAGAGGGTGTGCGGTCGTTGTCATGACTCCAGCCTAAGCCGAACAGTTATGCCGTGATGTGCCCACACTGGCCAGGGAGGACTAGCGGCTAAAGGGAGCGGATCCAGTCCCACTCTGCGGCAAGCCCATCGCGCAGCGACCATTGGGGTTGGTAGCCAAGTTCAGCTTGGGCTTTCGCAATGGCTCCCTTGGTTTCTTTCTGGTCGCCCGCTCGGGCCGGTTCGTAGCGCACGTCGAGTGTCACACCGGTGAC
>NZ_JAVLBO010000047.1:0-2762 GCF_031581085.1 Pontimonas sp. | reverse complement strand
TGCGCCGTGATGGGCCAGCTGGGCGGCTTGCGTGGCGCGGTCAAGTGCTTCTGCCTGGTCGCTCTCGTGGCCCTCCGGTGCGTTGACCTGGAGCACACTGTGAACCGCCGGACCAAACATCCCCGGTTGCACTGTGGTTTGGTTTGCTCCCACACCCTGTAGTTCTGGTGGTCGATCGGCGGTGAGCGCGATGAGGGGAATACCCGAATGCTTTGCCTCTAAGAGTGCCGGAAGGTAGTGGGCGGGGGCCGAACCTGATGTGCAGATGAGGACAGCAGGTTGTCCGGTGTGGATGGCGAGCCCTAGTCCAAAGAATCCTGCCGTTCGCTCATCGACTGAGACATGCACGCTGAGGGACACTTCGGGGTGTTGGCTCAGCTCATAGGCCGCCAGGGCGAGAGCTTGGGACCTGGAGCCAGGGCTCACCACAACGTGTCGAACACCGCGTTCAATCAACCCCAACAGAAACGCGAGCGACCAATTGGTCGCTGGCGATTCACTCGCGGTCATACGCGTGGCGGGGTGGGAGGGGTGCTGTCGCCTGGCTGGTCATCTGGGCCCTCATCTGAGTGCTCATCCGATTTTTCGCCAGCGTTATCGTCCTCGTCATCCAAGGCACGGAGTTCTTCTTCGAGGCGTCGGATGCGCTCTTCAGCGGATTCGCTGAGGGTGCCCATGAATCGCGGGTCGTCATCGAGGGCGACAGGCTTTTGTTGGACAGCGGGTCGGTTTTTACCGATAAACAACCACAGTGCGGGGCCAATGAGGGGCAAGACCACAATGATGGCTATCCAGACGGGCTTCGGAAAAGCACGCAAGCGATTACTCGCTGTGACAAACAAATCGACCAGGGCATAGATGGTCAGGGCTAATACCGCTACTCCACCAATGACTAACCACCGCACCATGTTCACAATCCTACGCAGGTAGTCTGAGGGTGTGTCTGCTTGGCTTTATTATTCCCTGGCCCGTATCGGCATCTTTGGAGCAGTTTTTGCGCTTCTCTACTTTGTCGGCATCACATGGTGGGTCTCTGCGATCTTTGCCGCGGTAATTTCTTTCACCGCGGCCTATGTTTTTCTCGCCAGCACCCGAGCCGAAATGGCCGAAGGGATTAAGGCCCGACTGGAAAAAAGGCGCCGGTCAAAGACTGACGACGATGCCGCCGCAGAGGACTCGCTCTAAACCAATTCGCACCTCAAACATTCCGCGCCGCAAGGTGGCATCGCATTCCTTACAACGCGATGGCTAATCCGAGTCCAACGGCGAAGAGCAACGAATTGAGCGTTGTGAGCTGAAGCACCACAATCAAATCTTTCGGGGTATTTGCTCGCCACACAATCATGACAATCACCGCGGTCAGGACCGCGGTGATGAACACGACGGGTGCGAAGACGAACACGAACGACAGCCCCGCGAGGATCAGGTACGGCGCGATAAGCATCACCGTGATGAGCACCCGTGAAGCGACCGGTCCTATCCGAACCGAAAGCGTATTTTTCGACGCCGCTTTGTCTTGATCAATATCGCGCAGGTTGTTTTCTAACAGCACCGCGCTGGCAAAAAATCCCAGTGCGGATCCTGCAAGCCAGGACTCCCAAGGCACAACACCCACTTGCACATACGCCGTACCCACGGTGGCCACCAGGCCAAAGAACACAAACACCACCAACTCGCCCAGACCCCGATAGCCATAAGGGCTGGTGCCCCCGGTGTAGGTCCATGCGGCAAAAAGGGCAAAACCTCCGATGGCGAGTAGCCACCACGACTGGGACAAGACCACCAACGCCAATCCGGCAACAACACTGACGGCAAAGGACAGGATTGCCGCTCGCTTGACTAACCGTGGTTCGACCCGGCCGGATCCGGTAAGCCGCGCCGGTCCCACCCGGTAGTCATCTGTTCCACGGATCCCGTCGGAGTAATCGTTCGCGTAGTTCACCCCAATTTGAATGGCCACGGCCACCAACAGGGCCAGGCCGGACAACAGCAAATCAGCGGCATCACGCCAATAGGCCGATGCTGTTCCCAGAATGACGGGCGAAAAAGCAAGGGGTAGTGTGCGAAGCCTCGCCCCACTGATCCAGTCGGAAAACGAAACGGATGCTTTGCTATCACTCACGGTGATGCAGTCTATTCCCGCCTTCATGAATGACATGGTCGGCTACCGCACGCCGGTCCACCTTCCCTGAGGGTAAACGGGGGATCACGTGCAACATGACTAGCTGGCGCGGCACTGCATGGCGGCCAAGAATCCGGGAAATGGCTTCCTGTACCTGTTTCAGTGACAAAACGACATCCTCGGATACCACTTGCTCACCTTCGTCAGTGCCTTTCTTTAACGCGGAGATCTTTGACGCAGAGAGTGCACCCACCACAACTGGCACTTCACCCCAGGTGGGGTCGTTCGCCCCGACTGCCACCCACTCGTAACCCGGAAAAACGTCATTCAGGGTGTCTTCTAGTTCATCGAGGTTCACTTTGAGCCCGCCAGAAATGATTGTCCGGTCGATTCGACCAGAAACCTGCAACACTCCATCAACAAGGGCCCCAGCGTCGTCGGTGAGATACCAGGTGCGATCGTGCCTGACAACAAATCGCTCTTTCGTCCGGGTGGGGTCCCCTAGATACCCCCCGGCCAACATCGGGCCAGACAGTGCGACCGCACCACCCACGATGTCGACTTCTGTGTCGCCCAAGGGAACGCCGTCCCACACGCAACCTCCGGCCGTTTCGGCCGAGCCGTAGGTTTTGGTCACTGC
>NZ_JAVLBO010000046.1:0-2763 GCF_031581085.1 Pontimonas sp. | reverse complement strand
TGAGCGCCTCGCCTTCAACGCTCCCGAGGTTGCCGAGGTTCTCGCAGAAGCCGAGAAAATCGTGAAGAACGCCGACTATGTGGGCGACGTCGCCTCCATCGCCACCACCTCGTTCTCTGAGGGCGCTGCCGGCATCGTGGATGGCTCCTGCGCCATGCACCGTCAGGCATCATTCCTCGGGGGAATTCTCGAAGGTGACTACGGCGCAACCGTTGTCGACCAGGACGCGACCGACGTCGATGGCGGAATCTCCGTGTTCTACTTCCCCGGCGTGAGCGCTGACCAGACCCCCGCCCTCGGTGGCGGCGAGTTTGTGGGCGCTTTCAGCGATGCTCCGGCCACTCAGGTGGTTCAGTACTTGCTGACCACGCCCGAGTGGAACAACGAAAAGGCCGCTCTGGGCGGCTGGTTCTCCGCGAACCTCGGTTTGGACACCGCCAACGTGGATGACCCCGTGAACGCTGTTGCGGTGGACATCCTGCAGAACGCGACCACCTTCCGCTTCGACGGCTCCGACGTGATGCCGGCTGAAGTGGGTGCAGGTTCGTTCTGGAGCGAAATGACTGCGTGGGTCGGCGAGGACAAGGACAATGCTGCCGTCCTCGACGCCATCGAGGCCAGCTGGCCCGCAGAGTAATCTCGCTACACTGGCGCTAGCCATTCGGGGGGTCTGACTTCGGGTCAGACCCCCCGATACCAGCCAACACGGTCGTTGGGGAGGGAGAACGCATGGGATCTGAGTTGTGGGACGTGATCGGCCCCAACCTCGTGCTTCTGGTCATCTCCCTGGCGGTCTTCGCCGCGGTGGTCTATGCCGTGTTTCTCATCGGCGCACGCGCCTCGCTCAAGCAGCAGGAGTGGTTGCGCTACGTCATCTTCTTAGGACCCGCGGGTCTTCTGCTGTTGATCGGCCTGATTTATCCGGCCATTCGCACCATCATCCTGTCCTTCATGGACAAACGGGGCGATAATTTTGTGGGCCTCGAGAATTACATCTGGGCGTTCACGATTCCCGAGATCCAAATCGTCCTGCGCAACACGGTCATCTGGGTCGTGTTGACCCCGGTCCTCGCGACCATCATCGGGTTGGCCATTGCGTATATGACCGACCGAATGAAGCGTGGCGCGTGGGTCAAGTCGTTGATTTTTATGCCGATGGCGATCTCTTTCGTCGGCGCCGGTGTGATTTGGCGTTTCGTCTACAGCTATGAGCCAGACCCCAGTAAGCCGGAAATCGGGTTACTCAGCGCCATCGCGCGCGGTGTGGGTGCCGAACCGATTAACTGGCTGCTCGAGGCGCCACTGAACACGGTGCTGCTCATTATCGTGCTGGTCTGGATTCAAACCGGTTTTGCCATGGTGATTCTCGGTGCGGCGATGAAGAACATTCCCGACGAGGTCGTCGAAGCCGCCATGCTCGATGGGGCCTCCAGTTGGCGGCGCTTCACCCGGGTGACGCTGCCGATGATTCGCTCCACCATTGTGGTGGTGCTCACCACGATCACGATCGCGACGCTGAAAGTCTTCGACATTGTTCGCACGATGACGGGCGGCAATTTCCAAACAAACGTCGTGGCGAATGAAATGTATTCCCAGGCTTTCAGGCAGCTCAACTACGGCCACGGTAGTGCGCTGGCCGTGATTTTGTTCCTCGCCGTGGTGCCCATTATTTGGTACAACCTCAGGCAACTGCGCCTCGAGAGGACGGAGCGATAATGACTGCACTGTCCGCCCCCAAGGGTCTGAGCGTGATTCAGAAGAAGAAGGCGAAGGACATTTTCTCCTCGCCGATCGCTTCGGCGTTTGCCATCCTTCTCGCCATCGTCTGGACGATTCCGACCTTCGGACTCTTGGTGAGTTCGATCCGTCCACAACAGGACATCAACACGTCCGGGTGGTGGACCTTTTTTGCCAACCCCTCGTTTTCACTCGAGAACTACCAACAGGTCTTGTTTGTCGGTACCGGGGTGAACCCGCCGCTGTTCCAGTTCTTCTTCAACAGCCTGGCCGTGACAATCCCCGCGGTGATTTTCCCCATCACGCTGGCGACCTTTGCCGCCTACGCCCTCGCCTGGTTTGACTTCAAAGGCCGCGATTTTCTCTTTTTCACCATTTTTGCTCTGCAAATCATCCCGTTGCAGTTGGCGCTGGTGCCGCTGCTGCAGTTGTTTTCCCAGGGGTTGGTGATCGGTGGGGTGACGCTCATTCCGGACCTGGGGATCACCGGAACGTATATCCCGATCTGGATTGCCCACACCATTTTCGGCCTTCCCCTGGCGATCTTCCTGCTACACAACTTTCTTCGACAAATCCCTCGCGAGCTCATCGAGGCGGGCCGGGTGGATGGCGCCAACTGGTTCACGCTGTTTACCAAAATTGTCCTGCCACTGTCGATTCCCGCTATCGCGTCCTTCCTGATTTTCCAGTTCTTGTGGGTGTGGAACGACTTGCTGGTCGGGTTAACCTTCGGAGCCGGCTCGAAAGAACTGGCGCCAATGACCGTGCGCTTGGCCGAAATGGTCGGCACCAGGGGTTCGGGCTGGGAGGTACTCACCGCGGGGGCATTTGTCTCCATCATCGTTCCGTTGATCGTGTTCTTTGCTCTTCAGCGCTACTTCGTTCGCGGCCTTCTGGCGGGCTCAGTCAAGGGTTAATCACCCGCCCCCATCGGTCTCTGGCCCCTCAGGGCGACTCACGCGGACACTAATGGCCAGTGACCCCCACCTTGACCGGTGACTGGTGCGGCGCCTCCCCATCGTTGCC
>NZ_JAVLBO010000045.1:0-3225 GCF_031581085.1 Pontimonas sp. | reverse complement strand
CAGCGATTTTGTTCCCCGATTCACCGCACTTTGGACACTGACGTAGGTTTTGTGCGAGGCAGCGAACGAATACTCAAGAGGAAAAGAGGGACCATCAAAGCAATGTGGCTTGATGTTAGCCAGAAAATTGTCCAGAAATCGGAAGTCACGAGAAAAGGAGCCGGGGTCATCGCAGCTAAGCCAAGGCCCAACATTGACACAGCCACTGCACGGGGACGAGGCAAGCGCGTCGACACCACAACGATAGGAAACATTGACGCGGCGGCTCCCGCTGAATAGACCACGAACAGCCATAACGGAATGGGCGATAAAAGCGCGGGGGGTGCGGCAACCGAGAAGTCGGTTCCACTAAGCCGGGCCGCAGCGTAAACGACACCAACCCCCATCACCCCAGCGAAACCAGCCCGGAAAATCGCCAGGCTGCCGGGCTTCTTGGTAATAGTCATCGAATTACTCATTGTTCTGCACCTCGTTGAGTAGGCCAGTTTCCACGTCAAAAATGAAGCCTCGGATCGCTGCAGTGTGGGGTACGAAGGGGCTCTGTTTAATTGCCCGGATGCCGCTTCGAACATCTTCTTCCGGATTCGTAAAGGCCATTGGAGCCCAACTAGGCCTAATACCTGTAGCTGACGCGAGAGATTCGAGAAAAGCGCCATCGTTAAACGTCAGCATCCCGCAGTCAGTGTGGTGAATGAGAATGATTTCCTTTGTGTCCAGTAGGTGCTGGCTAATCGCCAAAGAGCGGATTTCCGCTTCGGTCACCACGCCACCTGCATTTCTGATGACATGTGCGTCGCCCTCGTTGAGACCGAGCACTCGCGCAACATCCAACCTCGCGTCCATACAGGCCAGGACAGCCAATTTTTTTGCCGGAGGCAGCGGTAACGGCCCAACAAAACTTTCCGCATAAATACGGTTGTTTGCGACTGCTTCATCTACAAAACTCACGCTTACCCCTCTATTTCTCGCCTATTTATACAAGTTTAAGCTTGTCATAAAAGGACAAGTCTTTCAAACCAGGAGCCGATTAAGGTTCAGGGTGAAAACCGACAGGCGCCGGCTCGTCAAGAACAGCGAATACGCACCGACCAGCGCCGGCTTGAAACTTTTCCGTACGTACAACCCGGCTTCCGAGTAAATTACTCATCACGTTCGTCGTCACTGCGCATATTTCCGGGTGAGCAATCGCCACATTTAAGTACGGGCAATTGTGTTCAATGACGCGAAGGCCGTCCTCATCTTTTTCGACCGTAATGAAGTCGTCGTCCTCGGAGTAAATCTTTTGAACGGCTCGCAATTGAGATTCTCGCGACGATCCACGCGAATCCTCCGAGAGCATGCGAGTTTTCTCACTAACCAAATTTTCCAACAAATCCCGCTGGCCGTTCAGGGTCCCCTTTTGAAGCCCACGCAACAGTGCATCGGATAGTCCGTCATACCTTTTCGGGAACAGATGCTCTCCCCGCACAGTCAGTGACCAAAACTGCTTTGGCCTCCCTCTGCCGCGCTGGCCGTAATCGTTCCGAGGCTCCACTAAGCCATCGCGCTCCATTTTCTCCACCACTAGCCGCACAGCTTCGTAACTCACATTTAGATCCCTGGCCAATGAGGATATCGAGCGCGCCCCGTTTACTTTGAGGCTTTTAGCTACCTCCATCTGCGTCGACATTTTCTCCCCTCGGCGCCGCGCCATCCTCTGCGTCTAAACCTATGCGGTGCTTATAGACTAGCGACCCGCCAAAATGAGCGCCGAGAACCAACAGGGCAACGCCCGCCGTGGAGAGCACAACAGCCCAGAGGATGGGGCCTTCCAAGTAAACGATCAGGGTTGCCAAAAAAATTGACACCGAAGTGCCAACCAGCCCGAGGTGCCACCACAGTGTCCGCTCAGCCTCCGAGCTCGCGGAGTCTCCCACTCTTACCAATTCCCAAAGTCCGGTCGCTACAGCAGGTATTGATGAGATGAGCCCGAGGACAAGTGAAATTGTCACCACAATTTCCGGCATGAGGGCCGGGAAAAAAAGCCTACCGAGAACGAAAAGCCAAGCGCCGAACAGAAGCCCGATAGGAAAATGAACGCTTGCTGGATGTAGACGATTCAGCATTACGCAAACGCCGCAACTGATACCGCCAGAAAACCCGCGACCGAAATGAGGCCGTGAACCAGGACAAGAGGGGCATAGATCAGTTTTTCCCTCAAATGAGTTCCAAACAGAACGAAACCACCAAGAGCCGAAACCACCAAGAGCCCGAGGCCCCAAGAGAGGGCGACGCTAAAGCCTTCCACAACACCAGCGGACACAAGCAGGACCAAGCCTGACGCCGCGGCGAGCCCGTGAACACTTGCAAGCCACATGGGGGGATTGGAGCCTCGAGCCCGGAAAGATGCAGCAGCTACTCCACCAATCGCAGTAACCGCGAGCACAATAAGAGAAATGAGAAGAAGGGACATCAGACCTTACCTTTCCTTTTTTTACAAATCAAAACTTGCCTAAATGAGTCAATCTGAGGACACTGTCTTTGTCAACCCTGATGGCTGGGGCCTCCCATGACGGACTTGATAAAACCGGCTAGGTCTAGGTCCGGCCAAGAGGCGACATCCGATGGAATATTTAATCCGTAACTGAGTGCTCGCTTGACTGCGAGGTAATCCTTCGGCTTGCCCAGTGCCTCGACGGCGACAATCCTGTCCCCTTCATAGTGAAGCACCGAAAACTCGTCGGGACCATTTCCGGGGCGATGGACGCTCCGATCCGCAGCCGAGATCAGGCCGGCGATTTGCAGTCGCGCTCCGTATTGCTCGGTCCAAAATGTTGGAGCAGGGCGCCCACTGGAAACTTCGCCGGCGACCAGGTATCGGGCTGCTACCGACGCCGTCCAAGAGGCGTTATCCAGCGAGGCAATCGGAACCCGCGCACCCTCGCCGAGCGGGTTAGGCCCAAGCGCAATATCTCCTACGGCAAAGATCCGCGGGTGCGAGCTTTGCGAGTTTTGGTTCACCGCGACAAAATCTCCGCTCAACGCAAGACCGGCGCCCCTTGCGAGCTCCGAACGAGGCGTCACGCCGATCGCGCCGAGCAGAACATCGGCCGAGATACTTTCGCTGCCCCCGAGAACTATCTCGTGACCTCCTCGGGCGAGCCGTTTTCCGCCGGTCACACTGGCCCCAAGTCTTAGAGATACCCCTTCAGCGAGGTGGCGCATTTTGAAATATTCACTCACTCG
>NZ_JAVLBO010000044.1:0-3283 GCF_031581085.1 Pontimonas sp. | reverse complement strand
GCGACGAGAAGAGCGAAGTACACCAGCGGGGTGTAGGCCGAGAGGATGCGCCCTTCCGGTCCAAGCGCCAACATCAGCGGGTAGCTAATGCCCCGCTTATAGGAATCGGCAATGACCTCGGTGTCGTCGAACTCGCCCTGGATAGCGAAGATCGCCATGGAGAGCATGCTCGCGCTATCGGAGTGGTGGCGCTCGCCGACTCCGAGCACGTATTTGGTCAAGATGGCCACCACCGAGCCGACACCGAACAGGCCGACGGCGAGCCCCGCAGTGCTCCAGGCGCGGTATCGAGTCGCCACGGCCACCGCAACGGCGAGGATGCTGATGATCAGCCAAGCCTCTAGCGCCCATTCGGGGCGTCCGAGCGACCAGGCGGTAAATGCGGACCAGGTGCGAAGTAGTGTGCTGGCGGCGACGGCGAAAAAGGCGAGGACAATCCAGTGGCGAATGCCAAAAAGGAGCCCGAGCGCGACGCCGGAGAAGCCCATGAGGGCGAGAACGAGGGCTTCGACGACGACCGGTTGCATCACGAGGGGCGGATTTCGTCGATGCTGAGGAGGTCTTCGAGGGGCACGGGGCTTACGTCGCGAAGGAGGTTTTCTTCAATCAGGGCCATTTCTTCCTTGTCCTGCTCGCGGTTGGTGAGCACCCCGATGAAGCGTGGTGGGTCGTCGCCCAATAGTTCTTCCGACCAGGAGACGAAGTAGTAACAGGTATCGCGGTCTGCCATTTCTTGACCGGATCGACAGTGAATCCGGCTGTAGACCCTGTGGTGGGGATATAGGGCGTCCCGGATGCCGAGTTCTGAGACGTCGAGAGGAGGCAATGACGCATCGACCTCAGTGGACAAAGCGCCCTGGCGGTCCATCCATTGGCTGTAGAGCATGCCGACTCGAAGCGCATCAGGATTCCCCGGTGGCGTGACGAAGCCGACGTGGGTGGCCGTCGATTCAGGGAATTTTTCCCACAGCCACCACGAGTGGGAGTGGATGGCCATTGAGCGCCACTCCCAATTTTCGGCGATATCTGCGCCGTTGAAAACCGGCGCCCGGGGGGTCATGATTTGCGGAACGAGCGTGACGTTAAGACCCACACCCAGGGCCAACCCCAGCCCAATGAGGCTCACCCTCCAGCGGTTTATCAACGAGCCCCTCCCTGGCGTGTCGTAGCCACTCGAGTCTACGGCTGAGAATCCCTCACGGATTACAGCGGAATGTTGCCGTGCTTTTTGGCCGGTGGGTCGACGCGCTTACCGCGAAGGGCGCGCAGGGACTTGATGATCATCACCCGGGTCGCTGCCGGTTCGATCACGCCGTCGATCTCGCCGCGCTCAGCGGCGAGAAATGGACTGGCGACACTGATGGTGTAGTCGTCGGCGAGTTGGGCACGAACGTCATCGACGTTCTTACCGTCCTCCTCGGCCTCTTTAATTTCGGAGCGGTAGAGAATATTGACGGCCCCTTGGCCGCCCATCACGGCAATTTCGGCCGTGGGCCACGCGTAGTTCAGGTCCGCACCCAGAGACTTGGAGCCCATCACAATGTAGGCACCGCCGTAGGCCTTGCGGGTAATGACGGTCAGCAGCGGCACGGTTGCCTCGGCGTAGGCGTAGAGCAATTTGGCGCCCCGGCGGATTACCCCGGTCCACTCTTGGTCTGTTCCGGGAAGATAACCCGGCACATCCACCAGTGTGAGAATCGGAATGTTAAACGCGTCACAAAAACGGACAAACCGGGCCGCTTTTTCCCCGGCATCAATGTTAAGCGTGCCGGCCATGTTCTTGGGTTGGTTGGCGATCACTCCCACCGAGTGGCCCTCCACCCGGGCAAAACCGATGACCATATTCGGGGCAAACAGCGGCTGGACTTCCAAGAAAGACCCCGCATCGACGACCAGGTCAATGACCTGCAAGACGTCGTAGGGCTGGTTGGTGCTATCCGGGATGATGGAGTTCAGCTGTCGATCCCGGTCGGTAATTTCTAACTCGGCGGAACTCACGTATTCGGGTGCGCCAGTGTCGAAGCGCTCGGGGAGGTAGGACAGCAGCACTCGGGTGTAGTCGAAGGCGTCTGCTTCGTCACTCGCGAGGTAGTGCGAGACCCCCGAGGTCCTGTTGTGGGTGAGACCACCACCCAGCTCTTCCATTCCGACGTCTTCGCCGGTAACGGCTTTGATGACGTCGGGGCCCGTGACAAACATTTGACTGGTCTTGTCGACCATGATGACAAAGTCGGTGAGGGCGGGGGAATACACCGCGCCACCGGCTGCCGGTCCACAGACGATCGAAATTTGGGGAATCACTCCAGAGGCCGCGGTGTTGCGCTTAAAAATTTCGCCGTATTTGCTGAGCGCCACCACGCCTTCTTGAATACGGGCTCCGCCCGAATCCAAAATCCCAATGATGGGCACCCCGGTCTTGATGGCGAGGTCCATGATTTTCATGATTTTCTCGCCGGCGACCTCCCCCAAAGAGCCACCGAAGATAGTGAAGTCTTGGGAGTAGACGGCGACCTGGCGACCGTGAATCGTTCCCGTGCCAATCACGACGGAGTCGCCGTAGGGGCGGGCTTTGTCCATCCCGAAGGCGGTGGTGCGGTGGCGCACAAACTCGTCTAACTCGACAAACGAGCCCTTGTCGAGGAGCTGTTCGATGCGCTCCCTCGCCGTTTGCTTACCTTTGGCGTGCTGTTTGGCAACTGCTGTTTCTCCCGCAGCGGTCACCGCCTCGTGGTAGCGCTTTTTTAACTCGGCGATTCGCTCTTTGGTCCCCAGCGGATTGACCGGTTTGTCAGCAGAAGTCATCCTCACAGACTAAGCCAGTCAATGCACCACACGTTTGTGCCAAGCCTCCTACCGAAAACTTTTCTCGTTGGCCATAGCCAACAAGAACATCACCGACAAGTACAGCCGACAAGAACACCGCCACCCAGAAGGTGTGGGCTAGTTCGCACCGACGGGGCTCAGTAGTCGATCCACCACGTCTTCATTGATGGTCGTCTCACCCGGAGACCACACTTCGGCGATTCCTTCTGCAAGCGCCGGGGCAAGGGTCCTCGAAAATTCGACCGTGAAATGGTCGCGGTCTCGCCACATCAGCATGGTGCCGTCAATTGCGGGGCAGTATTCGGCGTCGCACCACTGCTCGGTGAGGTCGACCGGGAGGACATTGTCTGGCGAGTCCGCCATGTCAAAGTCCACGGCCAACACCGAATCGCGCGGAATCGCGCAGGCGGAAGGATCGTCGAGATTATCGGCCACGCAGCGCGAGGGGTCCTCGTCAAAC
>NZ_JAVLBO010000043.1:0-3529 GCF_031581085.1 Pontimonas sp. | reverse complement strand
CTGTGCCCCAAATGTGCTGGGGAACAATCAACACACTCCGGTGGTGCGAAAGGGTGCTGAAACTAAATGCCCCCATGGCCAGCAGCCCCGTGCCGGGTCGACCGAGAGGATTAGTGACGGTGGACTGCTCCACGACCTTCGACCACCATGTTGTGGCGTCGTGAAAGCGGTTAGGACCGGAAAATTCCGCCCGGAGTGCGACACCGGAGCCTGCGATGCCCTTTCCGAGGCGCTGGAACAACAGTGGGTTGTCGGACTCGGCGGCGGCGAGTGGGGGCTCTGACGTGGCGTTGGCCACTGTGGTGACACGAAGCGCAGGCACTGCGTGAGGTGTTAGAGGTCGCTCGGTCACCTGGAAAGGCTAACCGGGTTGCCTGAATTCCAAGGCGACACTCTGACTACTCCAGGCTTTGGCCAATTAAGCTAATCACTATGACCGCAGCGGATTTGGGTAAAGACCCAGAGCAGGTCGCTGCCATGTTCACCGAAGTAGCCAAAGGCTACGATCGCACCAACACGGTGCTCTCCGGGGGAAACGCGACACTGTGGCGAATCGCCACAGTGAAAGCGTTGGACCCGCAACCCGGTGAGCGGATTCTGGATATTGCTGCGGGCACAGGTACATCGTCGGTTGCTATTGCGAAATCTGGTGCGGAAGTGGTCGCCTTAGATTTTTCCGCCGGAATGGTCGAAGAGGGCAGGAAACGTCATCCAGAACTGACGTTTGTGGAGGGTGACGCTGAAGCGTTGCCGTTTCCGCCACAATCTTTTGACGCCGTGACGATTAGTTTCGGTCTTCGAAACGTCAACAACCCACAGCTCGCCATCGGCGAGATGTATCGGGTGTTGAAACCTGGTGGCCGGTTGGTCATTTGTGAGTTTTCCCACCCGGATCGTGCGGTGGTGAAAGGCTCCTACAAGGCCTACCTCAAATACGTAATGCCGGCGATTGCCAAGGTGACAAGTTCGAACCCTGAGGCCTACACCTACCTGATGGACTCCATTCGCGAATGGCCCACCCAAGATGTGTTGGCCCAGTGGTTACGGGCGGCAGGGTTTACCCGGGTGGCATACCGTAACCTGACCGGGGGCATCGTTGCGTTGCATCGTGCCCGTGCACCAGAGAGTAAGAAAGTCCGAGGATCTGTCGCAGAGCGCCGTGCGCGCCCCGCGTCGCCCTCCACTCAGGCCAACCAGACCGTGACCGGCTCCCACAGGTAGTCGGTCGACCCCGACCGCAAGGGACACGTGGTGACTGCAACTCCAGCCAGCGAGTTAGATGGCGCTCCGCGCGGTCGCGGCTCGAAATTTCTTTCCGGTGGCCAGGCACTCTTTTCCTCCAGCGAACAAAAAGATGTGGCCCGCGCCCTCGATGAGGGTTTGGATGCCATTGAATCAGGGCTGCGATCAGAGCTCAGCTACACCCACGAGATTGCTGACGCGGTCTCTCGTTACCTCTTTGACGCCGGCGGCAAGAGGATTAGACCACTGCTCACCTTGTTGACCGCCCAGTGGGGTGAGGGTGTCACCGATCAGGTGATCACCGCAGCACAGGTCATCGAACTGACGCACCTCGCAACCCTCTATCACGATGACGTCATGGATGAAGCGGTAAAGCGCCGTGGGGTCACCGCAGCCCAAAAGGTGTGGACCAACTCGATTGCGATCCTCGCTGGCGATTTGTTGTTCGCCAGGGCCGGATCCCTCGGTGTGGGCTTGGGTGGCGACGCGATGCGTCGCCAAACCGACACCTTTGAGCGACTGGTCGTTGGTCAGATGCGAGAAACGGTAGGTCCAAAAGAAGGCGAAGACCCCATTGAGCATTACCTGGGGGTGTTAGCCGATAAGACAGGGTCACTTATTGCGTTAGCTGGGGAATTTGGTGTGACCCTGTCGGGTGCACCAGTGGAATATGTCCCCGCAATTCAAGGCTTTGGTGAACACATTGGTGTGGCATTCCAGTTGGTGGATGACGTCATCGACCTGTCGGCCGATGAAGAAGAAACCGGCAAAAAGGCAGGGACCGATGTGAGGCGCGGAGTCGCCACACTGCCCATGTTGCTGTTGGAAAAGCGCGCCGAGAACCACGCGGGCGACAAAGAGCTCCTCGACACCCTCCGAAAAGGGGCAACAGGAGATCTCAGTGAAGAAGAATTCAGCGAAGCCATTTCGTCTCTTCGTCACCACCAGGTGACGAAAGACACCATGGAAGAAGCCAGGAAAGTAGCCGACAAGGCTATTGCCCACCTGGCCGAGTTGCCAGAAGGGGTGGTCACCGACGCTCTTGAGTGTTTTGCCCACCAAGTCGTAGAGCGAACCCAATAGGGCTACTGACTGGGGTGGGGTGCTTGCAAGGTCCAAGCGCTAGAAAAACGGAATGGATTTGCTCTGGGGCAAGCAAAGCGCGGTGTGTCAGCCCGGTAACCTTGGCAGGGTCCAAAGCACTGCGAAATGACACGCACTGCGGAGTGAAGTCCAGTGGGTGTGAATTGGGCACCAACAGATCAGTTTGAGGAATGTCGAATTAGTACGACGCGGGAGAACACAGACGTGAAACTTAGGCTCGCCATTGTGGGTGCAGGCCCAGCAGGAATCTATGCGGCCGATATTTTGCTCAAATACGAACGAGCCTTCGATGTGTCCATCGACCTTTTTGAACGTCTTCCTGCCCCCTACGGTCTGGTGAGATACGGAGTCGCACCGGATCACCCTCGAATTAAGGGCATTATCAATGCCCTTAAAGACATTCTGGATACCGGTCACATCCGCCTGTTTGGCAACGTGAATTACGGAACCGACATCACGTTGGATGATTTGAAAAAGCACTACCACGCCGTGATTTTCTCCACCGGGGCCATGGAAGACGCAAACTTGTCCCTCCCCGGTATTGATCTTCCCGGAAGCTACGGCGCAGCGGACTTTGTCAGCTGGTACGACGGGCATCCCGATGTGCCCCGCGTGTGGCCATTGGAGGCCAAGAACATCGCCGTTGTGGGTAACGGCAATGTGGCGTTAGACGTGGCCCGGATGTTGGCCAAACACCCCGATGACCTCTTGCCCACAGAAATTCCTGACAACGTCTATGAGGGCCTGAAAAAATCTTCCGTCACCGACGTTCACATCTTTGGTCGCCGGGGACCCATGCAAGTGAAATTCACCCCACTGGAACTGCGCGAGCTGGGCGAGCTAAACGACGTGGACATGGTGCTCCACGATGAGGACTTTGACTACGACCAGGCGGCAAAAGAGGCCATTACTTCCAATAAGCAACTGGTCGTTATTGACCGAATCTTCCAATCGTGGCGCCAGCGTGAAACAGGATCAGCCTCGAGGAGGCTTCACTTCCACTTCTATTCAAACCCGCTCGAGCTTCTTGGCACCGAGAAGGTCCAGGGTTTTCGATACGAGCGCACCCAACCGGATGGTGCAGGCGGCGTCCGGCCCACGGGGGAGATTCGCGAACTAGACATCGATGCCCTCTACCGGGCAGTCGGATACTTTGGCTCACCCCTGGATGGCATCCCCTTCG
>NZ_JAVLBO010000042.1:0-3744 GCF_031581085.1 Pontimonas sp. | reverse complement strand
GTCGTCTTCGCCGACAATTGCGGCTTCGACTCGGGGTCGGTTGGCCTTCGTGCCCGCCTCCACCACTGTGCCCCAGGATTGGCATTCACCGCAGCGACCAACCCACTTAAGCGTCGTCCACCCGCACTCATCGCATTTGTAAGCGGCAGCGGTCTTAGGCATGACTGAAGGCTACCCCGAGCCGCTGACGTGGCGCGGGGAGACAGGGCCGGCCGTGGAGAGGTCCTTGTAAGGCTGTGAAAAACCCGTAACTCGTGTAGTACATATGAATAACATTTAATCTGCGATGCAATCCAACGAAAGACAATATGTCAGATCAGCCGCGAAGAAATAATGAATACGAGGAGCTTCTCGAGGCAGAAGCCCTCCACAGTGAACAGTACACAGATGCACCGCTGAAACCTGGAACCCGAGTGTCTCGGCCGGGAGGAAAGCGGGGCGTGGTGTTTTCTCTTCGACTGTTTGACTCCGAACACGATGCCTTGGTGGACCAAGCCCACCGACGCGGCCTGCCGCCTTCCCGACTGGCGAGAGAGCTCATTGTGGAAGGGCTTCAGGCATCAGAGAGGCCGAGTGACCGAGGAGAGATTGCGAGGACGCTCCGCAGCATCGCTGCGGAACTCGAAAAAGAGGTTTAGTGGGGCTCTCCAAGATTTTCGCGGAGCTGGAGCTGTGTACAATCGTGGGCGGTACCGTGTCCGAGCGGCCGAAGGTGCAACTCTCGAAAAGTTGTGTGGGTTAACGCCCACCGTGGGTTCAAATCCCACCGGTACCGCCATTTGATGTAGGTCCTCGGGACCCCCATCCAACCACTTTGCTAGGGCTGGAGTCGGTTGGGCCCTCTGAAGAGATAAGTGGTCTCTCGAATGCTGGTTTGTTCCAACATCAGCATGATGACTCTGGCTAGTCCCATACCAAAACCGCCGTGTGGGGGGACTCCGTAGCGGAAGAAGTCGAGGTAGTGCTCGAGGTCTTCTAAGGACATGCCTTTGTCTCGCGCTTGGGCTTCCAACACATCAATCCGGTGCTCACGCTGAGCACCGGTGGCAATTTCGGTGCCGTTGTAGAGCAGGTCGTATGACTTGGTCAGCGCTGGGTTGTCGTCGTGTCGCATGTGGTAGAACGGCCGAATTGCGGTGTCGTAGTCCGTGACAAACACAAAGTCGCTGCCTGTTTCCGCCTTAATCAGTGCCGAGAGGCGCCGTTCGGCCTCAGGGTCAAGGTCGCCGTCTTCGCGGACAATCTCGTAACCATCGGCGGCGACCTTGTCCCTGGCTTCTTGGAGGGTGACTCGGGGGAAGGCGCCGGTGGGGGTAGCAAGTTCCACGCCAAGTTGATCACGTATAGCCTCGCCGTGTTGTTCCACCACGGACTGGATACCTGCGGTCAGGAGTTCTTCGTGCATGACCATGACGTCTTCGTGGCTGTCGATCCAACTGACCTCCATGTCCACCGAAGTAAATTCGGTGGCATGGCGAGCCGTAAACGACGGGTCGGCCCGAAAGGCCGGAGCAATTTCGAAGATGCGGCCAAAACCTGCCGATTGCGCCATCTGTTTGAAAAACTGCGGTGACTGCGCCAAATACGCAGTGGTCTCAAAGTAGGGGACTTCGAAAAGTTCCGCTCGGGATTCACTGGCACTGGCCATCAGCTTCGGGGTGTGAATTTCGATGAAGTCGCGCTCAATCCACCAACTACGCAGTGCGTGTTCAAACGTTGTTTGAACACGAAAGAGCAGCCCGGCATCTGGGCGTCTGAGGTCAACAAAGCGCCAGTCCATCCGCTTATCGACACTGGAATCTTCGGCGATGGGAAGCTCTGGTAGGGACAGCGATGCGAGATCCACTGAGCCAATCTTGACCTCTAACCCGCCAAGCTTTACCCGCTCATCGTGTTTCAGGGTTCCTACAACACTCAGCATGCTGCCGTGGGTAAGAGTCGATATCGACTCGGTCAGTTCGAGGGCTTCGGGGTTGGCATCTGCTGCTTCGTCCCCTTCCCTGGTGGCGGGGTTTACCAGTTGAAGGGAGCCGGTTTCATCGCGAAGGATGACAAACTGCACCTTTTTTTGATCCCGGACAGTCTCAACCCAGCCAGAAACGCTCACCTCGCTGCCGTCTGGAAGGTGGGCAAGGTCGCGAATGAGAGTCCTAGTGGTCACGAGGCCCGAGTCTACTGTTCTAAGCCAATCCAGAGGGCTACCCTGGGAGTATGAGCCCGCTTGCCCCAGGAATTTCTCACCGCCTGTCCCAGATTGCGCCGTCCGCGACCCTGAAAGTCGACCAAAAAGCCAAAGCCCTCAAAGCAGAGGGCCGGCCGGTGATTAGTTTTGCGGCCGGCGAACCCGACTTCCCCACACCCGCTCATGTGGTGGAGGCCGCCGCTGCTGCGGTTCGGGACCCCAAAAACCACCGCTACACCCCCGCAGTCGGGTTGCCCGAGTTGCGACAGGCCATTGCGGAGAAAACGGCGCGGGATTCCGGCTGGAGTGTCGATGCTTCCCAAGTGGTGGTGACAAACGGCGGAAAACAGGCTGTGTATCAGGCATGCCAGGCCGTGTTGGACGCTGGCGATGAAGTGTTAGTTCCCGCCCCCTACTGGACGACCTATCCGGAAGCGATTGAGCTGACCGGTGCGAAAGCCGTGTCGGTCTTTGCCGGAGCTGACCAAGACTACAAAGTCACGGTGGAACAGCTCGAGGCGGCCCGCACAGAAAATACTGCGGCGATCTTGTTTGTGTCGCCGTCTAACCCCACCGGTGCGACCTACACCTTCGAAGAAACACGGGCGATTGGCTTGTGGGCGACAGAGCACAATATTTGGATCATCGCTGACGAGATTTACCAAAATCTCGTCTACGACGACCTGTCGGACCCACACTCTCACGCCGTGTCGATCACTGAGGCGGCACCAGAAGCAACGGGTAACACCATCCTGGTGAACGGTGTGGCAAAAACCTATGCGATGACCGGATGGCGGCTGGGTTGGATGGTCGGACCAGAAGCTCCCATTAAAGCTGCTGCGAACCTGCAATCACACCTTTCCAGCAATGTGGCAAACGTCTCACAGATTGCCGGGCTTGCGGCACTCACAGGCGACCAGTCGGAAGCACTTGCCATGCGGGAGCGGTTTAACACCAGACGCCTCGCCATTGTGGAAGGACTAAACGCCATTCCTGGTGTGGTGTGCCCAGAGCCCACCGGAGCGTTCTATGTCTACCCCGATGTGCGGGGATTGCTCGAAAAAACCTTCGGCGGTGTTACTCCGACCACGTCTCTTGAACTTGCCGACCTGATCCTGGAGCAGTGCGAGGTCGCCGCGGTACCGGGCGAAGCTTTCGGACCCAGTGGGTATCTGCGCTTTAGCTACGCCCTAGGTGATGATGACCTCGCCGAAGGAGTACGTCGACTACAAGCCTTCTTCGGAGCCTAGAACCCCGCTCAACACCTGCGGTCGGTGGTGTCGAATCGGCTTCCACGATCGAAGCGATTGTGGTCCAAAACAGCATTGGCCCAAAACAGCATTGGCCTAAAAAACCGTGACGCAAGACCCCTTTGGCGGGAAACTGATGGTGGTTAGTCGAGAGGGATGCCCACCAGCGTCGGCTCTGGTTGAAGAACCACACCGAAAGTGTTTGCCACGTGGGTGCGGATATACCTCGCAAGTGAACCCACATCTTCTGCGTCTGCACCACCGGGGTTAGTAATCGCCAGAGTGTGTTTTGTCGACACACGAGCTTTACCG